>JAEMRL010000001.1 GCA_016463385.1 Thermoleophilia bacterium | reverse complement strand
GTCCCACCAGGCGCCGGGCACCGGGTTCAGCCACGCCCGCGCGGCGAACCGGTGCGCCAGCCGCTCCAGCCACACCCAGCCGGGCTCGTCGTTGTGCTGGTGGTAGTCGATCGCCCCGCCCACCATCGCGAGCTCGCTCGGCGCCATGCAGGCGTCGCCCACCACCACCAGCTTGTGGTCGGGCGACATGCGCGCCAGCAGGTCGAGGGTCGGCTCCGAGCGCGAGGGCAGCAGGCGTGCGCTCTCGTAGACGCGGTCGTAGACGCAGTTGTGGAAGTAGCGGACCGTCAGGTCGCGGAAGCGGCCGCCCTGATGCACGGCCGAGAAGAGCCGGTCGACCATCGCGGCGTGCTCGTCCATCGAGCCGCCGACGTCCAGCAGCAGCAGCACCCGCACCGCGTTGCGCCGCGGGCGGCGGAACTGCAGCCGCAGGCCGCCACCGGCGTCGGCCGTCGCGTCGATGGTGGCGTCCAGGTCGAGCTCGGTCTCCGGCCCGTCGAGCCGGGTGGTGAGCCGCCGCAGGCGCCGCAGCGCCACGCCCATCTCTCGCACCCCGAGGGTCTCGTCGGAGCGGTACTCGCGGAAGCGGCGCTCGGCGGCGATCTGCGCGGCGGTGCGGTTGCGGCCCTCCCCGCCGATGCGGATGCCGCCGGGGTGCCATCCCGAGTGGCCGAACGGCGAGGTGCCGCCGGTGCCGATGTGCTTCGAGCCCCCGTGATGCGCCTCGGTCTGGTTCGCGAGCCGCTCGGCCAGGCGCTCGCGGAGGGCGTCGAGGTCGATCCGCGCCATCGCCTCCCCCAGCGAGGCCCGCTGATCGGCCGTCATCGTGAGGGCGGCCGGGTTCTCCGCCAGCCACTCCCACACCCGGTCCGCGATCGCGTCGTCAGCCTGCTCGAGGCCCGACAGGTACTCGGCGAAGGCGAGGTCGTAGTCGTCGTAGTGGCGCTCCGACTTCACGAGCATCGCGCGCGCCAGCAGGTAGAACCGCGACAGGCTCGAGTCGGCGAGCCCCCGCGCGAGCGCCTCCTGCAGGCCCAGCCACTCGTCCATCGCGACCGGGACGCCCCGGGCGCGCAGGCCGTAGAACAGGCCCTCGAACACGGACCGTCCCTAGGAGTTCAGGTCGCGGCGGCGCAACAGGGCGGCGCCCGCCGCGAACAGGACCCCGATCCAGGCCAGCATCAGCAGCACCGCCGGGACGGCCGCGAAGAAGTCCTCCTCGTCGCCCACGCCCACGATGCCGTTCGGCAGGGCGATGATGGGGCCGAAGCGGCCGACCGACGGCGCCAGGCCGATCAGCAGGGGCTCGACGATCAGGGCCAGGACGAAGACCCCGACGATCGCCACCGGCTGGTTGCGCACCAGGGCGCCCACGCCGACGCCGAACGCGCCGAGCAGGGCGGCCACGGCGGCATTGCGCGCGGCGAGCTCCAGCAGATCGCCGGCGCCCGGGGTCGGGAGTCCGCGGGCGGAGAGGATCGTCAGGCCCAGCACGGCGATTGCCACCGCGATCGCGATCGACAGGGCGGCGCCCGCGACGGCGAAGGCCACCGTCTTGGCGATCAGGAAGCGGATCCGGTCGGGCGCGGCCAGCAGGGAGCTGGTGATCGTGCGGTGCCGCCACTCGCCCGTGATCCCGACGATGGCGAGGATCAGGATGAAGATCGAGCTCGTGTCCGACGCGAAGACGTCCGTGAGCACCGAGTCCTCGGTCGGCTCGGTGAGCGAGGCCACCAGTCCCGCGAGCAGGAGGGAGGTCACGATGGCCACGCCGGCCAGCGCGAAGAATGTTCGCGTCGTGCGCACCTTGATCAGCTCGGCGGCGAGCAGGGCCCTCACGCGTCGGTCCCCGTCAGCTCGAGGAAGGCCTCCTCGAGGGAGCGCGACACCGCCACGAGCTCGGTCAGCGCGACGCCGCCGCGCAGCGCCGCCTCGCCCACCGCCGCCGTGCCGGTGCCGTGGGCGACGAGGCCGCCCCCCGGATCGGGCGCGGCGGTGATGCCGGCGGCCCGCAGGGCGGCCGAGAGCGCGCCCTCGTCGGCGGCGCGCACCCGGGTCACCGGGCCGCCCTCCGACGCACCGAGCACCTGCGACAGCGGGCCCTTGGCGCGCAGCACGCCCTTCGACATGACCACGAGGTCGTCGGCGCTCTGGGAGACCTCCGACAGGAGGTGGCTCGACACCAGCACCGCACGCCCCTGGGCGGCCTGGGCCCGCAGCAGGTCGCGCATCCAGCGGATGCCCGGCGGATCGAGCCCGTTGGCGGGCTCGTCGAGGATCAGCACCTCGGGGTCGCCGAGCAGCGCCGCGGCGATCGCGAGCCGCTGGCGCATCCCCATCGAGTAGCCCTTCACCCGCCGCCCGCCCGCGGGCGTGAGATCGACCTGTTCCAGCACGTCGGCCACCCGGCTCTGCGGGTGCCCGCCGGCCGTGGCCAGCACGCGCAGGTGGTCGCGGCCGGTGCGGCCGGGGTGGAAGCTCGCCTCCTCCAGCACGGCGCCGACCTGGCCGCTCGGGTGCGGCAGGTCCTCGTAGCGGCGGCCCTCGAAGGTCGCATCGCCGGTGTCGGGCCGCACCAGCCCGAGCAGCATCCGCAGCGTCGTGCTCTTGCCGGCGCCGTTCGGGCCGAGGAATCCGGTGACGCGACCGGCGTCCACCGTGAACGAGAGGTCGTCCACCGCGCGCACCGATCCGAAGGTCTTGGTCAGGCCGCTGATCTCGATCGCCGGCAGCGGCTCAACCCCCTCGCCGGCGGGCGAGGTCGGCGCCGCGGACCGCCAGGTGGCGGCGCGCGATCTCGACGTCCTGCGGGGTCTTCAGCACCACTCCGAGGAACGGTAGCTCCGTGAGCACCCGCTCCGCCCCGACGCCCGAGATCACCAGCGCCTGCACCCAGTCGATCAGCTCGCTCGTGGTCGGCCGCTTCTGGAGCCCGTCGAACGAGCGCAGCACGAAGAACGCCTCCATGGCCGCCGCGATCAGGACGTCGTCGAGGCCGGGGTGGTGCACCCGGACGATCTCCGCCATCTGCTCCGGACCGGGGAACGCGATGTAGTGGAAGACGCACCGGCGCAGGAACGCGTCGGGCAGCTCCTTCTCGGCGTTGGAGGTGATGATCACCACGGGGCGGTGCACGGCGCTCACCGTGCGGCCGGTCTCGGGGATGTGGAAGCTCATCCGGTCGAGCTCCCACAGCAGGTCGTTCGGGAACTCCAGGTCGGCCTTG
Source organism: Thermoleophilia bacterium (assembly GCA_016463385.1). Classification (GTDB taxonomy): domain Bacteria; phylum Actinomycetota; class Thermoleophilia; order Miltoncostaeales; family Miltoncostaeaceae; genus Miltoncostaea. The sequence goes on along the minus strand of JAEMRL010000001.1, from coordinate 30,969 downwards.
TCGACCTCGTCGATCAGCAGCACGACCCGCTCCGGTGAGGCGAACGCCTCTCCGAGGCGTCCCAGCCGGATGTAGCGGGCGATGTCGGCGGGGTCGCCGTCGCCGAACTGGCTGTCGTAGAGCCGCTGGACGGTGTCGTAGACGTAGAGCCCGTCCTGCGCGCGGGTCGTCGACTTCACGCCCCACACCAGCAGCTCCAGCCCGAGGGCCTCCGAGACCGCCTCGGCGAGCAGGGTCTTGCCGGTGCCCGGCTCGCCGCGGATCAGCAGCGGGCGCTCGAGCGCGACCGCCACGTTGACCGCCGCCGCCAGCTCGTCACCCGCGATGTATCCGGTGGTGCCCTCGAACCTCACCGATGGACGCGCCGGTAGATCGAGCTGCCGGCGCCCGAGAGCACCAGCGCGGCCGCGAGGGCCGACATCGCGAGGAAGGGCCACGGCGGCTGGTCGCGCTCGCCCGGGCCGCGCGGCTCCGGCAGGAGCGTCGACTCGTCCGGGTCGGGCGGCTGGGGCGTGAGCCCGTCGCCGTCACCGGTGTCGAGGCCGAGGAAGTCGCGGTCGTAGACGTCCTGCACCGCCGCCTCGAACTCCTCGAAGGGCGCGCCCTGTTTCTGGGCCTCGTCGAGCGCCGCCTGGAGGTCAGAGGCGGTGTAGTCGCCGTTGATCACGCGGTCGAGCGAGTAGTCCGCGAAGATCCGCTGCGTCACCGGCGTCGCGTCGGCGGCGAGCGCCGACCCGGCCGCGAGCACGGCGATCACGAGTGCGGCGACGAGCGCCGGCGCGAGTCTGCGGGCACAGGGCATCCGCGGACAGTAGTGCCCCGTCCGCGAGCACGGCAACCGCCGGGCGGACAACCATACGAATCGATGATGGGCCCGCGCGTCCCCGGCGTGTGGGATCCTCACCCGCCCAGGCCCCCGTGGGAGCGCCAGATGCAGCTGAGACCGGTCGCCGCCGCCTGTATCGCCCTCGCAGTGGGCGGCCCGGCGTCGGCCGCGCCTCCCGATTTCGTGCTGCCGGTCGACGGGCTGGACCCCGGGTGCACCGTCAGGGCGTACCCCGCACCGTTCATCAGCGGGCAGGTGTGCACCGACCATGGCGTGGTGCCGGGCCGGGTGTCGCCCCGCGGCCAGTGGACCCTGCGCGCTGCCGAGGGCTGGAGGCTGATGGAGTTGCAGGTCACGGTACGGCTCGATCGGCGGACGCTCAGGGCCGTCACGGGATCCCGGTCCCTGCGCGACGGGTTCATCCCCTGCGAGGGGGCGGCGCCGTCCAGCGGGGCGATGGGCGATGTCATCGCCAGGGCCACCTGCAGGAGGTTGGCCTGGGCGGTGCTCCTCGACGGCGACGGCTCGGGGTTCCGCCTGACGGCCGCCGCCCCGGGGCCGGGCCTCGGTCCCGAGACCGTCGGCGGGAGCATCCAGGTCCTCGGCAGCGCGTCCTCCGCGACCATGCGGATGACGGTGCGGGTATGCGACGGCACCATCCCGATCCCCCGGTGCCTCCAGAGGCAGGTGCTCCACATCCTGCGCGCCAAGCGCCCTGTGGTGGTGCGCGACCTCCGTGACGCACAGGGGCGCGTCTGGCAGCCGATCCGATTCGGGTGGCCGCCGTTGGCCGCCTGACCGCCGCGGTGAGGGCACGCGTCTCCTTGGTAGCCTCGGCGCCGTGCGGGTGCTCATCACGGGTGCGACCGGGTTCGCCGGGCACCACCTCTCCTCCCACTGCGCCGCGCTCGGGCACGAGGTCCACGGGCTGGTGCGCCCGGGCCGGGAGGACGCCCTCGCGCCGGGGGTCGTGGCGCACGCCGCCGACCTGCGCGACGCCGCCGCCGTGGCGGGCGTACTGGATGCCGCCGCGCCCGAGGGGATCGTGCACCTGGCCGGCGCCTCGTCGGTGGGCCGCTCCTTCGCCGAGCCCGCCGCCACCTGGGACGTCAACCTCGGTGGCACGATCGCGCTGCTCGAGGCGCTCCGCCTGCAGGCCCCCGACGTGACGACGTTGGTCGTCACCAGCGGCGAGATCCACGGCCGGGTCCCCCTCGAGGACCTCCCGGTGACGGCCGGCACGCCTCTGCAGCCGATCTCGCCCTACGGGGCCTCGAAGGCCGCCGCCGACCTCGCCGCCGGCCAGTACCGCGCGGCGTACGGCGTCCGGGCCGTCCGGGTGCGCGCGTTCAACCACGTCGGCCCCGGTCAGGACCCGCGCTTCGTGATCCCCAACGTCGCCCGCCAGATCGCACGCGCGGAGCGCGACGGGCTCGAGCGGATCGACGTGCGCGTGGGCAACATCGGCACCCGCCGCGACTTCGTGGACGTGCGCGACATGGTGCGCGCCTACGTGCTGCTGCTCGAGCACGCCGATCCCGACGCGGTCTACCTGGCGTGCAGCGGCCGGTCGATCCCCGTGAGCGATCTGGTGGACGGTCTCGCGCGCAACGCGCGCATCCCGGTGACCTTCCACGCCGACCCCGCGCTGATACGCGACGGCGAGCAGCCGGATCTCTATGGTTCGCCCGCGCGCCTGCGCGCCGACACCGGGTGGACCCCGGAGATCCCGATCGACACGACCCTGGCCGACACGCTCGACTGGTGGAGGGGCCGCGTCGCCCGCGAGAACGAGGACGAGGAGTAGACGTGCCGCGCGCACTCATCACGGGCATCACCGGACAGGACGGCTCCTACCTGGCGGAGCTCCTGCTCGACAAGGGCTATGAGGTCTGCGGCGTGGTGCGCCGCTCCTCCACCGAGTCGTACGAGCGCATCGAGCACCTCCGCGACCGCCTGACCTTCGCGCAGGCCGACCTCCTCGACCAGCCCTCCCTCACCGCGGCGCTCGAGCAGGCCCAGCCGGACGAGGTCTACAACCTCGCCGCCCAGTCGTTCGTGCCCACCTCGTGGACCCAGCCGGTGCTGACGGCCGAGTTCACGGCCGTCGGCGTCACCCGCCTGCTGGAGGCGATCCGCTCCTTCGACCCGACGATCCGCTTCTACCAGGCCTCCTCGAGCGAGATGTACGGGCGCGTGCTCGAGACCCCGCAGAGCGAGACGACGCCCTTCTACCCGCGCAGCCCCTACGGCGTGGCGAAGGTCTACGGGCACTACATCACCGTGAACTACCGCGAGTCGTACGGGATGTTCGCCTGCTCGGGGATCCTCTTCAACCACGAGTCGCCCCGCCGCGGCCTCGAGTTCGTGACGCGCAAGGTCACCGACGGCGTGGCGCGGATCAAGCTCGGGCTCTCCGACCACCTGACGCTCGGCAACCTCGACGCGCGCCGCGACTGGGGCTTCGCCGGCGACTACGTCGACGCCATGTGGCGGATGCTGCAGCAGGACGAGCCCGACGACTACGTCGTCGCGACCGGGGTGACCAACACGGTCGAGCACCTGGTGGAGCTGGCCTTCGCGCACGCCGGCCTCGACCCGGCCGACCACGTGAAGACCGACCCCGCCCTGATCCGGCCCGCCGAGGTCGACCTGCTGGTCGGCGACCCGGCGAAGGCCCGCGAGCGCCTGGAGTGGGAGCCCGCGGTCGATTTCGAGCGGCTGGTCCAGATGATGGTCGACGCCGACATCGAGCGCCTGCGCCGCTAGCCCGCCCCGGGGGGCCGGCCGGGGAGGGCCGAGTACACTCCCGCGCCGTGACGACCCTCTCGACGGCGATGGCGGAGTACGGGCGCTTCGCCCCGTTCTTCCGCAACCTCGTGAAGCGCGAGGTGCGCCAGAAGTACAAGGGCTCCCTGTTCGGGCTGATCTGGACGATGGTGACGCCCGCCCTGATCGTGGCCTCGTACTGGCTGGTGTTCACCTACGTCTTCAAGGCCGTCACGATCCCCAACTACGCCCTGTTCCTGTTCACCGGGCTGGTGGTCTGGACGTTCTTCTTCGGCGGCGCCCAGGTGGCCTCGTCGAGCATCGTCAGCAACGCGAACCTCGTGAAGAAGGTGCGCTTCCCGCGCGAGATCGTTCCCGTCTCGGCGATCCTCGCCAACGGCTTCACGGCGGGCGCGATGTTCGTGATCGCCCTGCCCCTCTGCCTGATCGCCAACCAGGGCTCCTACCTGCCGCTGGTCGTTCTGCCCGTCTTCGTCGTCTTCCTCGCCTTCCTCACGGTCGGCTTCGGGCTGGCGCTGGCCGGGGCGAACGTCTACTTCCGCGACGTCGAGCACATCATGGCCGCGATCGGCGTGCCCTGGTTCTTCATCACGCCGATCTTCTACACCTTCGACACGCTGCCCAACCCGGTGCACGGCTGGCTCTCGAACGCCCTCTACTACGGCAACCCGATCACGCCGTTCCTGTCGTCGATCCGGGAGATCATGTTCTTCGGCGGCTGGCCCGGCCTCGGCGACTGGATCTACTGCGGCGTCGGGGGCGTGCTGGTGCTGGTGGTGGGCATGAGGCTCTTCCGCCGCCTCGAGCGGGAGATGGCGGTCGAGCTCTAGACCGAGGCCGCCCCGGCGCCGCCCTGGGCCACCGCCCGTGGCGCGGGCCGGTACTCCAGGTCGGCGCAGAGATCGACCATGCCGATGCCGGCGCCCGAGGCGAACACGCTGAACTCGAGCCACCGCTCGCGCCAGTCGTAGACCTCGCTCTCGTCGTGCGAGTGCAGGGCGAGGGTGACGGCGAAGCGCCCCTCGTGCAGGTGGAGCTGCGGCACGACGAACCGCACCACCCCGCCCGCGACCGCCTCGTCGAGCATGAACTTCTGCCGGACGCTGTTGGTGCCGTAGCAGAGCACCCCCTCGGCCGAGTGCACAGCGAGGCCGACGCTCGGGAACGGGACCGTCTCGTCGCCCGAGAACTCCAGCTCCACGGTGAAGCGGTCGCCCGACTGGAACGAGTCCACCTCCTGCCCCTGCGCGTCGAGCAGCCGGGCGGCGTCGATCGTCAGGCGCCGGTTGCCCCAGCGGCGGTCCGAGTCGGCGGGCTCCTCTGCGGACCCGGCCTCCGCGTCCTCCTCGGCGTCCACCCGGGTGCGACTGCCCTGGTTCGCCAGCAGGCGGTGGTAGCGCGGCATCACGTCGCGCGGGGTGCCGTCGGAGATCACCTGGCCGGCCTCCAGCAGCACCACCCGGTCGCACATGCTCTCGATCGCGGTGGCGTCGTGCGACACGAAGATCAGCGTGCCGCCGTGGCGGCGGAACTCGTGCATCCGCCCGTGGCACTTGAGCTGGAAGGCCTCGTCGCCCACGGCGAAGACCTCGTCGAGCAGCATGATCTCCGCGCGGACGTGGCTGGCCACCGAGAAGGCCAGCCGCATCTGCATGCCGCTCGAGTAGGTGCGCACGGGCGCGTCGATGAAATCGGACAGCTCGGCGAACGAGACGATCTCGTCGAAGCGCTCCTCGATCTCCCGCTCGGGGATGCCGAGGATCGACGCGTTCAGGTGCAGGTTCTCGCGCCCGCTGAAGTCCGGGTGGAAGCCGGCGCCGAGCTCCAGCATCGAGGCGATCGTGCCGGTGGAGGTGACCGTGCCCGACGTCGGCTCCATGATCCCCGCGAGCAGCTTCAGCAGGGTGCTCTTGCCCGATCCGTTGCGGCCCACCAGGCCCACCGACTCGCCGGGCTCGATCACGAGGTCCACGTCGCGCAGGGCCCAGAACTCGTGCCCGCGGGTGCGCTTGCCGCGCCGCAGCACCATCTCCTTGACGGTCAGGTTGCGGTCGCTCACCACCTTGTAGCGGCGCGAGACGCCGGCGATGCGGATGCCGCCCGCCGGCACCGCGCCGTTCTCAGGCACCGCGGTCAATCGTCCGACCTCCGGGCGATCACGGCGTAGTCCATGTCGCCGAACGAGAGGTCGTCGAGGCGCTGGATCGCCTCGTTGATCTGGGCCACCACCCCGGCCAGCTCGGGCGGCTCGCCGGTCACCGGGTTGGCCCTGCGCTCGGCGGGCACCGGCGAGAGGTACTCGATCTGGGGCGGGTCGAAGCCCGCCGACTCGAGCATGAAGGCGAGGGTCTCGGGGAACACCGGCCGCAGGTGGGTGGGGTCGCACGAGAAGTTGATGGCGCCCGCGATCAGCGACTTCGGGTTGGGCGTCTCCACGATCAGCAGCCCGCCCGGGCGCAGCGCCGCGGCGCAGAGGCGGGCGAAGCGCACGTGGTCGGCCGGCCAGACGTGCTCCAGCACGTGCGAGCAGATGATGCCGCCGAGCGACGCGGGGGGCCGTTCGGCCAGGAACGCGAAGATGTCCGAGTGCTCGGCGCGCAGCCCCTTGAGGCGGGCGAGGGCGACCATCTCGGCCGACGCGTCCACGCCGAAGGCGTCGACGCCGCGCTCGCGCAGCAGCTCCAGCAGCTCGCCGCGCCCGGCGCCGAGGTCGACCACCTCCCCCTCCACGCCCGTGAAGCGGTCGGCGTGGTGGCGCTGGCGCTCGCGCACGAGCTCCTCGGGTCCCCGGAAGCGCTCCTCGAAGGCCAGGTAGTCGAAGTCGTCGAGGGGCGGCACCAGCGATCCGCCCGTCGCCGACCCGCCGCGCGCGGGCATGTCGGCGCGCGTGCGCTCGAGGGCGTCGGCGCGGAGCCGGTTCTCCAGATGCCTCAGGCGGCGGTCAACCTCGCCGAGCGTCTCGCCGATGCCCGCCAGCGCGGCGTCCATCCGCGCCGTCAGGGCGCGGGTCTCCTCCTCGGCCGCCTCGCGCGCCGCGCGCTCGTCCACGGCCTGTCGGGCCAGGTACGCGATCGCCTCGCGCAGCAGCACCTCGAAGTCGCGCTGCTCCTGGTACCAGGCCTGCTCGGTGATGAGCACTCCGCGACGGGCGGCGCGGCGGGTGCGGGCCACCGTGCCGTGCGCGTCGTCGGCCGCCAGGTCGAGGCGGGGCCGCACGGAGCGCAGCAGGTGGTCGACCGCGTTCGCGAGGGGATCGGCGTCGTTGCTCACGCGCCCTCCGCCGCGAGCACCAGGGCCTCCGCGAACCGGCCGCTCACCACCTCTATCGGTTCCAGGCGCATCGCCTCATGTCTCCCGCGTCGGGCCAGGGCCCTCGCCAGCGGCCGCGTCGTATGGAGGAGACGTGTCGCCTCGAGGGCCTCGAGGGACGTCCGCGACATCAGCGCTCCGCCCCGGCGCATCATTGCATGGGCGGCAGAACCCGGCAGGGCCACGACCGCCGCCCCGCGCGCCCACGCGTCGACCGCGCCGCAGAGCGCGGTGGGGCCCGCGACCCAGCAGACCGGGGCGCCGCCGGCCGGCAGCGGCCCCACCTCGGCCGTCCACAGATGGGCCAGGGCCTCGCCGGTGTCGCCGGGGTCGACGCCCGTCGCGGCGGGCCCCGGCTCGGGGCGCGGGATGCCCGCCACGACAAGGGGTCCGCGAACGGCGCCGGCGAGCCCCGGCAGCTCGCCCGGGTCGATCGCCACGGTGGCGGCCGCCGTGGCCAGCAGGGCGTGCGCGAACGGCGAGGGCGAGCGGCCGCGCAGCACGGGGACGACCACGCGCGGGCCCGGCGGCAGGCGGCGCGCCAGCCCGGGGTCGTCGGCGCCCACGGCCACGACGACCTCCTCCAGCGACGGGCCGGCGAGTCGGCGCAGGTCGTCCACCACCCGGGCCAGGATGCGGCGCACCGGCGCGCTCACGCCCTCGCCGTAGACGACCGCGGTCAGCGGATCTCCTCGACGAAGGCCAGCAGGCGCCCGGTGACCGCGTCGTGGTCGAAGCGCTCCAGCTGGGCGGCGCGGGCGGCATCGAACCGGGCGGTCAGGAGCGGGTTCGTCAGCGCCTCCACCACGGCCTCCGCCACCAGCGACGGCGTCTTCTCGTCGAGCAGCAGGCCCGCCTGGCCGAGGGTCTCCGGGATCGCGCTGGACGCATAGGCGACGATCGGGAGCCCTGCGGCCATCGCCTCCAGCAGCGGCACGCAGAAGCCCTCGTGGTCGGACAGGCAGAGGAAGAGGTCGGCGTCGGCGTAGCGCTGCGCCAGCTCCTGCTCGGTCACCGATCCGATGAACCGGACACGGTCGGCCACGCCGAGTGCGTCGGCGAGTGCCCGGCAGTGGTCGGTGTACGGCGGCACGGCCGTCCATGCGCCCACCAGCCAGAGCTCGTGATCGACCCCCGCGTCGGCCAGGGCGGCGCTCGCCATCACCAGGTGGTGCTGCGCCTTGTTGGGCACGCCCCGTCCCACGAACAGCAGCTTCACGCGCTCACCGTCGGCGCGGGGCAGGCGCGGGGTCGGCGCGAGGGGCTGGCGCATGATCCCGAGCACCGTCCCCGGGCCGAACCCGAGCTCCTCCAGCTCGTGCGCGTTGTAGGCCGAGTCGGCGCCCACCGGCGACACCCTCCCGGCCAGCTCGGCGAGGCGCCGCCGGCCGATCGCGCACTCCAGCGCGATGTTCGGCGCATAGCGCCACAGCAGCTCCGCCGGGGTGATGTTGTGGTAGTGGATCGCGCAGCGCGCGCACCGGTCGAGCACGTGGAAGAAGGCCGGGCTGGCGATCGAGTAGTGGAGGATCGCGGCGTCGCCGGGCGCGGTCACCCGGTCCCAGTGCGTCACCGGGTGGACGTCGCCCACCAGGGTCGGGTGGATGTGCTCGCCCTCCACGAAGATCTCCGACCGCAGTCCGTGGGCGCGCAGCACGTCGCGCGCTTCCAGCATGTGGTGGGTGATCGCGTCGCGCGGGGCCGCCCCCGCGGCGACCTGGTGGACGCCGGCCGGGGCGCTCACGACCAGTCCTCCAGCGCGCCCAGGAAGCGCTCGCGCACGGCCGGCCAGGAGAAGGTCTCGCGGGTGTACCGCGCCCCGGCCTCCGCCATCCGCCGCCGCATGGCCGCGTCGCCGGTCATCAGGTCGAGCGCCTCCACCAGCTCCTGCGGGGTGTCGTACCAGAGGCCCCCGCCCGACATCCGGCAGTGCTCGCGCAGCACCGGCGAGCGCCCGTTCACCAGGGAGGGCGTGCCCGCGAGCCAGGCCTCGAGGCCCACCATCCCGAGGCTCTCCAGCCGCGAGGGGTTCACCAGGACGCTCGCCGCCGCGTAGGCCGCCGAGCGGTCCTCGTCGGGGACGAAGCCGAGGTCGATCACGCGATCGGCGATCGCATCGGGGGGGCGCAGGTCGCCGCGGCCCATCAGCGCCAGGGCGGGCGCATCCGGGCGGCCCGCCGAGAAGCGGGCGTAGGCGTCGAAGAGCTCGGGCAGGCCCTTGGCCACCTCGCGGCGGCCGGCGTAGAGCAGGTAGCCCGGGGCGATGCCGCGCGCCTCGCAGAACGCGGTCACGGCGGCGTCCGGCGGCGGGTCGACCTCGTCGTAGCCGACGCTCACCAGGCGCGCCTCGGCGCCCGGCGCCAGCTGGGCGAGCAGCTCGCCCTCGCCGGGCGAGTTCAGCATGTTGCCGCGCACCGCTCCCAGCATCCGGCGCACGGCGGGTACCCACGCATGCGCCTCGTCGTGCACGCACGGGATCAGCGCCGTCCGCTCCGGTCGCGCCTCGGCGGCCCAGAAGGTCGTGCCGAAGAGGTACGGCATGCAGACCAGCCAGTCGTAGCGCCCGGCGTCCTCGGCCGCGTCCTGCAGCCCCGGCGACCACACCGACTGGCCCATCCACTCCAGCTGGTCGGCCGGCCCGGTGGGCATCCGCAGGTCGATCTGGGTGTGCAGGTCCAGCCAGCGCCCGCCGTCCCGCTCCGGGTCGACCCGGAAGCGGTGCACCGGCACCCCGTTCTCCATCGTCGTGCCCTCGGGGTGATGGTCGGCCCAGGTGAAGTGGTCGACCGCGCACGTCGTCAGCACCTCAACCGAGGTGCCGTGGGCCGCCAGGTTCTCGGCCATCAGCCGGCAGAGCGTCTCCGCGCCCCCGACCACGTCGGGGCCGTAGCGCGGCACCACGAATGCGACGCGCGGGCCGTCAGCGAGCGGCATGCACGGCGTAACGCTGGGGCTCGTCGGAGGATCCCGACTCGCGTCCCGCCGCGGGGTGGAGCGTCACGCCGGTGGTGGCGAGTCCGGCGGCCTCCAGGGCCATGCGGACGGCGTCAGGGTGCAGCGCGCGCAGGCGGTCGGGGTCCCGCCAGAAGAGCAGGTCCTCGTTGACCCCGTTGGGATGGTGGCCCTCCACGATGGCCATCCCGCCGGGGGCCAGTGCGCGCGCGATTCCGGCCGCGAGGGAGGTCAGGCCCCCGCCGCCGAGCCGCTCGACCAGGTCGGTCACCAGGATGGCGTCCACCGACTCCGGGGGGAGCGTGGCCAGGTGGGCGACCGGGTCGGCGTGCCGCACCCGGCGGCCGGCCGCCGCCGCGGCCGCGGCGAGCTCGCCGTCTCCCTCGACCCCCTCGGCGCCCTCGCCGAGCGCCTCCAGCGCGCGGCCGCTGCCGGCGCCCAGGTGCAGCACCCGGCGGTCGCCGAACGCCCCGGAGTAGGCCGCCATCCTCCACTCGCGCCCCGCGTCGTCCTCGGTGGCCTCCAGGCGAAGGCGCAGCGATCCGCTCGGTGACGCGGCGGCGGCGGGCTCACCCGGCGCGGCCGGCCCGAGGCGCTCCAGCCTCGCCACCCGCTCCGGCAGTGCGGCGTCGGCCAGGTGGGCGACCGCGGCACGGGCCTCGGCCATGGCCTCGGCGGCACGGGCGACCTCCTCCCGCAGCGCCGCGATCTCCTCGCGCAGCCCGTCCCCCTGCTCGCGCTCGGCCCGGACCTGGCGCTCCAGCACCGACACCTCACGGGCCAGCGATGACAGATACGACAGCAGCGCGCCGTTGAAGGCGGTGGCCTGGGCCGACATGCCGTACATGGGCTGGCTCGCGCCGCGCACCAGCAGGCGCTTGATGCGTGAGACCGCGCCGCCCACCAGGGGCTTGGTGGAGGCGGCGGTGTCGATCTGCACCCGCTGCACGGCGAGGTTGCGCAGCCGCTCGAGGTCCTCCAGGCCGAAGGGCTCCCCGTCGTCCTCGGTCGATGCCGCCATCAGGGCGTCGACGCCGTACAGGCCCTTGGCCTTCTTCTCGGCCACCCGGCGACGGAGGTCTCCCATGATCGCGTCGACGTCGACGATGTCGGGCGTGCTCTCGGGCTGATCGGTCAGAGCGGGCTCCGTGGGTCGGGCGGCCCCGGCGGCCGCGTGGAAAGTGTATTCGGCATCCCCGGCACGTGGATCGGCGTCTACCCGCCGGCCGGTACGGGGACGCGATCGGGGGCCGGCGCGGCGTCGTCCGCCCGGACGGCCGTCACCTCCCACTCCGAGATCCGCATCGACACCACACGCAGGTCGGAGGCGCTGATCTGCCGTCCGGGCGCCCCCTCGTTGACGAGGGTGAAGTCGTTGCGCCCCTCGTCCAGCGTGACGGTGAAGGCCAGGTCGCGCTCGGGGCCGACCTGCGCCCGGCGGGTACGGCCGTCGGGTCCCTCGATGGCGAGTTGCCGGGTGAGCCCGGGCGGCCGGGAGCGCGCCGAGAAGCTGACGCGATAGTCGCCGGCTTCGGGCGCGTAGACCCACATCGCCGAGCGGTCGTCCATGTAGCGCCACTCCCGTCCGTCGACCTGCTCGGGGGCCCACCACGTCGAGCGCTGGAAGATCGGGACGGCGTCCACGGGCGCAGCGGTGACCTCCCAGACGGCGCTGCCGTCGGGGAAGGTCCGTACGGGACGGAACCCGGGGGGCACTGTGGCGAGGTCGGCGGGCACCGCGGAGCCCACCACGGCCCAGAGCCAGGGGTCGACGGCGACGTAGTCGACGCCGAGCCCCGCGAGCCGCTCGGCGGTGTGGGGAACGCCGGGGTCGGGGTAGGCCGAGGTCACGTCCGACCCGATGCTGCGGCCCACCGGGTCGCCGTTCACGATCCCGAGGCCGTGCACCAGCTGGCCGTGCATGTGGTACCGCTCGAGGAACTCGTTGGCCCCGCCGGGGAACTCGTAGAGCAGGGCGTCGCGGGGCGCGTTGTCGCGCAGCCAGGCCCAGGTGGGCACGTCCTCGGGCGCCTGCCCGTTCACGGTCAGGGGCGGGTCGGTCTGCAGCGGCAGGCCGCCGCCGGGGGCCAGCTCCACCGCGGACACCGCGACGGCCGCCGCGACGATGCCCATGGCCAGCAGGGGCCCGCGGTTGCGGATCAGGGCGGCCAGGCCCACGGCGGCCAGCACGATCAGCACCGCCGTCACCGCGATGGCGAAGCGCGCGTACACCCGCAGGAAGGGCGCGGCGTCGAAGACCCACCCCGAGGGCGTCGGGATCCGGACGCCGAACCAGTAGGTCGGCGTGGCCAGGCTGAACCAGCCGAGCATCAGCATCAGCGGCCCTGCGCTCACCACCACGAGACGGAGCCGCCGCGAGAGGCCGCCCCACCCGCGCACCGCGACCAGCACCCCGATCGCCGCCAGCGCGAGCGTCAGGTAGCCGAGGAAGTTGCTCCGCTCCCCGCCGGGCTGCCCCATGGTGGCCCAGTCCGAGACGCCGAAGACCTTGCCGAAGAACCACTGCTGGTTGTCGGCGACGAAGTAGTCGCCGACGCGCGCGCCGTAGGTGTCGAGCTCCTGGCGCGACCGCTCGAAGGCGCCCTCCACGGCGTCGCGCGACGACCAGAACAAGAGGGCGAGGGGCACGAGGACGATGCCGGTGACCAGCGCGGCCACCTCGCCCACCCGCCGCAGGGCGGTGGTGAGGCCCTCCGCCCTCCCCGTCTCGATCGCGGCGATCACCACGCCGACGAGGCCGATCACCATCCCCATCGCCCCGTAGTAGGGGTTGGTCATCCAGCAGAAGGCCGCCGCGGCCGCGAGCCAGGCGGCCCGCCTCCACCCGGGGCGCTCCATCCACCTCCAGAGCGCCAGCAGCAGGATCGGGAAGCAGGCCAGGAAGGCCATGGGGTAGTGGCCGCTGGCGCGGATCAGGAAGTTCGGGAAGAGGGCGAAGGCCGCCGCCGCCCAGACGGCCGCGCCCATCCCGAGCCCCAGCCAGCGGATCAGCAGGTACATGGCGGCCGGGGTGAGCGTCATCCCGATCAGCAGCGACATGTTGAGCGCCGCCACCGGGCCCACGAACTGCCCGAAGATCCAGGCGGGACCGAGGAACGTGATCTGCAGCACGTTGGCCGACGCCGGCATCAGGCGGCCGAAGGGCTGACTGATGGCCTCCTGGTAGGTCGCGCCCCAGAGCCGGAGCCCGTACTCGGCGTTGAACCAGACGTCCCAGGTGTAGCCGCTCCGGTCGCCGCCGCTGCCGCCGCCGGGGAGGTCGGTCCCGAGGTTGAAGATCAACGGCCACGTCAGCAGCACGACGGCCAGGAACGAGGCGGCGATGACGATCCCGGCCTCGATCAGCACCGGCCGGGAGAGGGCGATGCGCGGCATCCGCCGCCCGGGGCCCGACGACGGGGAGGCGGCGGGTGGCGCCTCCGCGCTCGGGGATCCGGCCTGGCCGGCCCCCGGCGTCTCCTCGCTCGTCGGCATCGACGGACGAGCCTAGCCTGCGCGGGCGGGCGATTCACCCAGCGGCGGCACCGCGTAGATCTCGTAGACGAGCCCCGGCGGCAGCCCCAGCTCCTCGCCGTCGCGCAGGGGGATCTGCGCGATCGGCGTCCCGAACCGGGCCGCGATCCGCTCGCGCGGCACCCCGGCGCACTGCGTGTTGGTGAGGAAGCCGTCCACGCCCATGCGGGCGAGGGTCGTCGCGCCGGGCAGACGGCCGGCCACGATCTCGGCGTGCGCCCATTCCGTGGCCGCCTGGTCCTCGGGTGGCGCGATGCCGGCGTTGAAATAGGCGACGCGGGCGCCGGAATGGACGCGCAGGGGTCCCGGCGCGAAGCAGCGGTCCATCAGCATCAGGCGCCCGCCCGACAAGCGTCCGATCTCGGCGAAGGCCTCGGCCTCCTGGGGCGGGGTGCAGGTGATCACGCCGCGCTGGTCGTCGGCGAAGGCGATCGTGGCGGGCAGGGTCGCCGCGAGCAGCGCGGCGCTCACCGCTCCGGCAATGCGGGTGCCGCGGTCGGTGGAGGAGGCGAGCATGAGCCAGAGGCCGGGGACGGCCGCGGTCACGGTGAGGAAGGACCCGTAGACGAGGAACCGGTGCCACTCGAGGCCCTCGGTGCCGAGGCGGCCCGCCATCGTGAGCAGGAGGGTCGCCGAGGCGAGGCCGGCGAGCACGGGCAGCCAGCCGGGCGGTGCCGTCCCGCGGCTCCTCCACAGGTGCCGGGCGACCGCGGCGGCGAGCAGCCACACCGGCGCCAGCAGCCCGAGCACCGCGATCAGCGAGAGGTCGACGTCGGCGCCCGACACCGACGACTGGCGGTCGTAGAAGTAGCCCTCGCCCGAGAGGGTCTGATCGGCGAGACGGGCCGACAGCGGCAGGCTCGCCACGATCGCCGCACCGGCCCAGGCGGCCGTCGTCAGCCCGCGCGCGCGGCGCCAGTCGGGGTCGGAGAGCGCCACGGCCGCGATCGCGATCAGCAGCAGCACGAGGCGGACGGCCACACCCGTGCCGGGCGTCACCAGCGCCACCACCACCAGCGCGGCGCCCAGCGCGCCCGCGATCGCCCGGCGGCGCGTCGAGCGGGTGGTCAGCATGGCGTCGGCCACCAGCGCCAGCGCGGTCGCCGTCACCACCAGCACGGCCACGTTGGCGTGCAACTGGAGGCTCGCCCCGCCGAGCACCCCGGCCGCGGCGGCGAGCGCCGCGGCCCGGCGGCCCCCGTGCGCCAGCGCGAGCGCGAGCAGCAGCAGCGAGGCCCCGGCCATCAGCACGGCGGGCCCCTCGGCGCCCGGGCTGTAGAGGCTCGCGACGGCGGGCCAGAGCACCGCCTGGCCCGATGAGTAGAGCCACTCGCCGCTGCCCCACCAGTAGAGCGTGCCGACCAGGAAGGGCACCGGCGCCAGCACCCAGGCACGCGTGCCTGGGGCCATCCTCCGCGCCCACGCCACCGCCAGCGCCAGCAATGCCAGCGAGACGCAGAGGCCCACCACGTTCCAGGCCCAGACCACCGAGGTGTCGGTGGCCCGCGCGGTCAGGCCGAGCACCCGGTAGTACTCGCTCGGGTACACCGAGTCGCCCGTTGCCGAGTAGGGCTCCTGGTAGGGCGACAGGCCGTCCTGCACCAGGCGCCCGATGCTCATCACCGAGTACTGGTCGGGGACGTAGAAGTTCTTCAGGCACAGGCGCACCGATCCGCCCTGCCCGGCGTGGGAGAGCATCGGCCCCCACAGCACCCAGAGCGCGGCCGCCGAGCCGGCGATGAACGCCGCGAGGGCGGCGATTCGGGCGTTCCGTACCGGCACGAGTCGCAATCTAGTCCACCGGGGGGATCGAGCCGTCCCCGTGCGGGTCGGGAGCCCGGAGACCGCCCGGTAGCATTGCCGCCATGCCGGTTCCGGACCAAACCGCCACCGAGCACACGATCGCGGTCGTGGTGCCGGTCTACCGGGGCGAGGGCACGCTGCCGGAGCTGCTCGAGGAGCTCGACGCCCACGTCGCCGGCGGCCGCACGCCCGGCGGGGTGCCCTACCGGGTCACCGAGGTGGTGCTGGTGCACGATGCCGGCCCCGACCGCTCCGACCTCACGATCCGCGCGCTCGCCGAGCGCTTCCCGTACGTGCGCCCGGTGTGGCTCGCCCGCAACTTCGGCCAGCACGCGGCCACCCTGGCGGGCATGTCGAGCACCAGCGCCGAGTGGATCGTCACGATGGACGAGGACGGCCAGCACGACCCGGCCGCGATCGCGCGGATGCTCGACGTGGCGCTCGAGAACCGTGCGCCCCTGGTCTACGCCGCCCCCACCAACCCGCCGCCGCACAGCCTCTTCCGCAACGCCACCAGTCGGCTCGCGCACCGCGTCGCGAGCGTGATGGGCGCCGGCGAGCTGCGCGACTTCCACTCCTTCCGCCTGGTCGAGGGCGAGGTCGGGCGCGGCCTCGCCGCCTACTGCGGCGAGAGCGTCTTCCTCGACGTCGCCCTCACCTGGGTCGTCAACCGCACGGCCACCTGCCCGGTGGAGATGCGCGAGGAACGCGGCAGGCCGTCGGGGTACTCCACGCGCCGCCTGGCGTCGCACTTCTGGCGTCTGGTGCTCACCTCGGGCACGCGCCCGCTGCGCCTGGTCGCCTTCTTCGGCGCCTTCCTCGGCCTGCTCGCCGTCGTCCTGCTCGCCTGGGTGGTCTGGGCGCGTCTCACCGACCAGGTCTCGGTGCAGGGCTGGGCCTCCACCACGGTGATCCTGCTCGTCACCTCGGGGGGCATCCTCTTCTCGCTGGGCATCATGGCCGAGTACCTCGGCATCGCCGCCAAGAGCGCCATGGGCAAGCCGCTCTATCTCGTGGTGAGCGACCCGGCCGGCGGTCCCCTCGGGCGCGCCGCCCAGGCGGCGCCCGCGCCCGCCGCGCCCGAGGCCGCCTCCCCCGCGGCCGCTCCGGCGCCGGTCGCCCCGGTGGCGGCCGAGCCGATCACCCGGGAGTAGGGCCGTCGTGGCCGTGGAGCAGCCCCTCACCTGGGTCGTCGGACGGGGCGGGCTGCTCGGCCGGCAGGTCGAGTTGTGCCTGGCGGGCACGGGGCTCTGGCGGCCCGCCGCGCACGTCCCCTGGAGCGACGAGGACGCCGCCGCCGCGATCCTCGCCGGCGAGGCCGAGCGCTTCCTCTCGGCCGCGGGCGCCCACGGGGGGCCCTGGCGCATCCTCTGGTGCGCGGGGGCGGGTGTCGTGGCCACCCCGCCCGAGGCGCTCGCCCAGGAGACCCGGCTGGTGGAGCGGGCCCTCGCCGACCTGGCGGCGCGTCTCGCCGAGCGGCCCGGCGTGGCCGACCGCGGGACGGTGATGCTCGCGTCCTCCGCCGGCGGCGTCTACGCGGCGAGCCCCGGCCGCCAGCCGTTCGACGAGGAGTCGCCCGTGTGCGCCCTCGCGCCCTACGGCCGGGAGAAGCTCGCCCAGGAGGATCTCTTCCGCGCCCTCGGGGCGCGGGCGGGCGTCGACGTGCTGATCGGCCGGTTCTCCAACCTCTACGGCCCGGGCCAGAGCCTCGACAAGCCCCAGGGCCTGATCTCCCACATCGGGCGCGCCGCCCTGCGGCGCGAGCCGGTCTCGATCTACGTCTCCCTCGACACCATCCGCGACTACCTCTTCGCGCCCGACGCCGGACGGATGGTGGTGGCCGCCCTCGCGCGGATGGAGGACGAGCGCGAGGGCCGGGGCGCTCCTGCGACGGTGGTCAAGGTCTTCGCCTCCGAGGTGGAGACCACCATCGCCTCGGTGCTCGGCGCATGGCGCCGCGCGCTCGGCCGCCCGCCCCTGGTCGCCCTCGCGGCCCGTCCCGCGACGGGGCTGCAGCCACGGCTGCTGTCGTTCCGCTCGCGCGTCTGGCCCGAGGTGCTCGGGCGGCCGACGCTGCTGTCGCTCGGCGTCGAGGCCGTTCGGCGCGATCAGCTCGCGCGCCTGCTGGCGGGCGGCCTGCGCTGAGCTCCGCCCGGGCGCGGGCAGGGGCCGCGGCGGCCCATGTCTAGACTGTCGCCCCGATGAACCCGGTCACCCCTCCGCGCCCCGTGCGCGCCTGCCGATGACGCCCGGGCCCGCAGTCCCCGGTACCGAGGGCCCCTCGAGCCGCGTCGACGAGGCCTTCTGGAGCGGACGCCGGGTGCTCGTGACCGGGCACACCGGCTTCAAGGGGAGCTGGCTCACCGCCTGGCTGCGCCGTCTCGGCGCCGAGGTGCTCGGCTACTCGCTGCCCCCGGCGACCGACCCCAGCCTCTTCGAGGTGGCCGGGGTCGCCGAGGGCATCACCCACGTCGAGGGCGACGTCCGCGACCTCGGTGCCCTCACCGCCGCGGCCACCGCGTTCCGCCCGGAGGTGGTGCTGCACCTGGCCGCGCAGTCGCTGGTGCGTCCCTCCTACGACGACCCGGTGTCCACCTACGCGGTGAACGTGATGGGCACGGTCCACGTCCTCGAGGCTGCGCGCGCGTGCCCCGACGTGCGCGTGGTCGTGGTCGTCACCAGCGACAAGTGCTTCGAGAACAAGGAGTGGGTCTGGCCCTACCGGGAGGGCGAGGCCCTCGGTGGCCGCGACCCCTACTCCAACAGCAAGGCCTGCGCCGAGCTGGTCACCTCCGCCTACCGCGACTCGTTCCTGTCGGAGGCAGGCATCGCCGTCGCCACAGCACGGGCGGGCAACGTGCTGGGAGGCGGCGACTGGGCGCAGGACCGGCTGGTGCCCGACATCGTGCGCTCGATCATCGCCGGGACCCCGCTGGTGCTGCGCTACCCCGACGCGATCCGCCCCTGGCAGCACGTGCTCGACCCGCTCGGCGGCTACATGGTCCTCGCGCAGCACCTGTGGGAGCGGCCGGACATCGCGGGCGCGTGGAACTTCGCGCCCGGCAACGAGGAGGGGTGGCCCGTGCGCAGGATCGTCCGGCGGCTCGCGGAGCTGCTCGACCGGCCGGGGGAGTGGAGCCGGCAGGAGGGCCCCATCCCCCACGAGGCCGGCTACCTGCGCCTCGACGCCTCGAAGGCGCGCGCCCTGCTCGGCTGGCGCCCCCGCTTCGGCATCGACGAGACGCTCGGCCTGATCGCCGAGTGGCACACCGGCTTCGCCGCCGGCCGCCCCGCCGCCGAGCTCGTCGACCGGGAGATCGCGCGCTACGAGGGCTTGGTGGCGCGATGACCACGTTCACCTGCCGCGGCTGCGGCGCCGGCCTGCACCGCACGTTCGTCGACCTCGGCGCGCAGCCGCTCGCCAACTCCTACCTGGAGCCCGAGGGCCTGAACCGGATGGAGCCCTTCTTCCCGCTGCACGTGCGCGTGTGCGAGGAGTGCTTCCTGGTGCAGCTGCCCGAGGTGGAGTCGCCCGAGAGCATCTTCGGCGACTACGCCTACTTCTCGTCGTTCTCCGAGGGCTGGCTGCGCCACGCCGAGGCGTACGTCGGCACGATGGTCGAGCGCCTCGGCCTCGGCCCCTCCAGCCACGTGATGGAGATCGCCAGCAACGACGGCTACCTGCTGCAGTACATGGTGGCCCGCGGCATCCCGGTGCTCGGCGTCGAGCCCGCCGCGAACGTCGCCGAGGCCGCCGAGGCCCGGGGCGTGCCCACCCTGGTGGCCTTCTTCGGCGTCGAGACGGCCCGGCGCCTGGTGGCCGAGGGCCGCGCCGCCGACCTGATCGCGGGCAACAACGTGCTCGCGCACGTGCCCGACCTTCACGATTTCGTGGGCGGGCTCGCCATCGCCCTGAAGCCGGGCGGCACGATCACGCTCGAGTTCCCGCACCTGCTGCGGCTGATCGCCGAGCGCCAGTTCGACACGATCTACCACGAGCACTTCTCCTACCTGTCGCTGCTCGCCCTCGAGCCGGTGCTGACCTCCCACGAGCTCGCGGTCACCGATGTGGACCGGCTGAGCACCCACGGCGGTTCGCTGCGCCTGCACCTGCGCCACGCCGGCGAGGGCGTCGCGCCCTCGGAGGCGGTCGCCGCGCTGCGCGCCGACGAGGCCGCCGCCGGGCTCGACCGCCTCGAGACCTACCTCGGCTTCGCGGAGGAGGTGGCCGAGGTGAAGCGCGACCTGCTCGACTTCCTCATCACGGCCCGCCGCGACGGGCGCCGGGTGGTCGCCTACGGCGCGCCGGCCAAGGGCAACACGCTGCTCAACTACTGCGGCGTGCGCGGCGACCTGATCGAGTACACCGTCGATCGCAGCCCCCACAAGCAGGGCCGCTTCCTCCCCGGCGTACACCTGCCGATCCACGCCCCCGAGCGGATCATCGAGGACCGGCCCGACTACGTGCTGATCCTGCCCTGGAACCTGCAGGACGAGATCGTCGGGCAGCTCGCCGCGGTGCGCGACTGGGGCGGCCGCTTCGCGGTGCCGATCCCGCGCCTCGCGGTGCTCGGGTGACGCCGGCCGCAGCGGGCGGGCCCGCCGGGCGCGTGCTGGTGACCGGCGCCGCCGGCTTCCTCGGGGCGCACTGCCTTCCCGACCTCGCCGCGCGCGGGTTCGAGGTGCACGCCGTCTCGCGCTCCCCACGCGAGGGGGCCGAGGCCGAGTGGCACCGCGCCGACCTGCTCGACCCGGCCGCCGCCCGTGCCCTGGTGCGCGACGTGCGCCCCAGCCACCTGCTGCACCTGGCCTGGGAGACCACGCACGGGGCCTTCTGGTCGTCGCCCGCCAACCTCGACTGGCTGGCGGCGTCGGTGCACCTCGTGCGCGCCTTCGCCGAGGCCGGCGGGCGCCGCGCCGTGGTGGCCGGCACCTGCGCCGAGTACCTCTGGGACGACCGCGTCTGCGACGAGACGACCACCCCGCTGGAGCCGGCGACCCTCTACGGGGCCAGCAAGCACGCCCTGCACGTCGCGCTGCGCGGGTACGCCGCGACGGCGGGCTTCGACCTCGCCTGGGGCCGCGTGTTCCTGCTCCACGGTCCCGGTGAGCCGCCGGGGCGCCTCGTGCCCTCGGTGGCGACCGCGATGCTGGAGGCGCGGCCGGCCGCCTGCTCGCACGGGCGCCAGGTGCGCGACCTGATGCAGGTCGAGGATGTGGCCGCGGGCTTCGGAGCGCTGCTGGCGAGCGACGTCACCGGGCCGGTCAACGTCGCCTCCGGCGAGCCGGTGACCCTGGCCGAGGTGGTCGGCGCCATCGGCGAGATCACCGGGCATCCCGAGCTGCTGCGCCTCGGCGCGATCCCGGCGTCGCCGGACGAGCCCGCGCGCCTGGTGGCCGACGTGCGCCGCCTCCGTGACGAGGTCGGCTTCACGCCCCGTCACGACCTGCGCGAGGGCCTCGCGCTGACCGTCCGCGCGCTCCGCGAGCCGGTGGCGCGATGAGCGGCCTGGTCGACGCCGCGAAGGCCCGCCTCGGGCGGCCGATCCTCCTGACGCTGCGCCCGCGCGCCGACCGGCGCCGCGACGAGCCCGGCCGCTGCAGCGCCTGCGGCCACGCCACGACGTTCGCCTTCAACTCCTGGGTGATCCCCGACGACCTGCGCACCGCCTGGGGCGCGCCCGAGGTGGGCGACGCCTACACCCGCCGCGAGAGCATGTTCTGCCGCAACTGCTGCGCCAGCCTGCGGGTGCGGCGCTTCTCCGACGTGCTGCTGTCGCTCTACGCACCTGGCATGCACTCGGTGGCGGCGCTGGTGCAGGACCCGGCCTTCCGCGCGCTCGACGTGGCCGAGATCAACACGATCGGCTCGATGGGTTCCCTGCACGCCCAGCTCGCGCGGCTGCCGAAGCTCGCCTTCTCGGAGTACCGCGGCCCCGAGGGCCTCGGCGAGATGATCGACGGCGCCCGCAACGAGGACGTCAGCCGCCTCACCTACCCCGACGCGTCGTTCGACCTGATGCTGTCCTCGGACACGCTCGAGCACGTCCCCGACTTCCGCGCGGCCCTGCGCGAGTCGCGGCGCGTGCTGAAGCCGGGCGGCCGCCACCTGTTCACGGTGCCGATCGTGGCGACGCGGCCGGCCACCGAGGAGCGGGCCGCCCTCGGCCCCGACGGTGAGCCGGTGCACCGCCTGCCGCCGCTCTACCACGGCCGCGGCGCGGGCATCTACCGCTACATCCCGGTCGGCGCCGACATGCTCACCTTCACCGAGTTCGGGCGCGACCTGGTCGACATCATCCGCGAGTGCGGCCTCGAGCCGGAGTTGTTCGAGGTCCCGGGCGACGCGGTGGGCGCCGAGATGGTCTTCGGCGGACGAGCCCCGGGGTGAGCGCCGACGGGCCGGCGGCCGGCGGCCGTCCGTCCCGCCGCCCGGCCGCCCTGCGCGGCGGCGGGCTCGTGCTCGGCGCCCTGATCGTCTGGAACGCCGGCAACTACGCCTTCTTCCTCATCGCGGGCCGGATCCTCGGTCCGAGCGACTACGGCCTCGTCGCGGCGCTCCTGGCCGCGACCCTGGTGATCGCGGTGCCCGCCCAGTCGCTCCAGTTCGCCACGGCCCGCCTGGTCGCCGCGCCCCCCGGGGGCGACGCCGCCCTCGCCGAGGGCGTCTACGCCCGGGCATGGCGCACCTGCGCCGCGGTGACGCCCCTGCTGGCCGTCGTGGCCTGCGCCGCGATCGGCGTGGCCTGGCTGCTCGAGCCCGACCTGCCCGTCGGCCCGCTGCTGTTCACGGTGGCCCTGGTCGCGCCGCTCGGGTTCTTCTTCCTGGTGCTCGGGCGCCTGCAGGGGCAGGAGCGCTTCGGGGGCTTCGCCCTCGGCTTCGCCCTGTGGGGCGCGCCCCGCCCGGTGGCGCTGCTGATCCTGGCGGCCGTCGGCCTCGGCGTCTACGCGGCCCTCGGCGCGACCGGGGTCGCCCTGTTGTCGGCGCTCGGGGCGGGCTGGTGGCTGACGCGCGAGCGGGGCCCGGCGACGGCGCCCGGCACGGCGCAGTGGCGCGCCTTCGCGCGGCCGCTGATCCCCGTGACCGTGGGCCTCACGGGGCTCGGCGTGCTGACCAACCTCGACGTCATCGCCGCCAAGATCGCCCTCGGCGCCGACGAGGCCGGCCGGTTCGCCGCCGCCGCGACGCTCGCCAAGGCCGTCTTCCTGGTCCCCCAGGCCGTCTCGTTCGTGCTGCTGCCCCGGGTCGCCGCGCGCTCGGCGGCCGACCAGGACACGGGCATGATCCTGGGCCTCGCCGTCGGGCTCTCGCTGGCGGCCGGCGGCATCGCCAGCCTGCTGATCTGGGCGATCGCCGAGCCGCTGCTGCGCATCACCTACGGCGGCGAGTTCGCCGGCTCGGCGGGCATCCTCGGCGCATTCGCGGCCGCCTCCACGCTGCTCGGAGCGCTGATCGTGGTCATCAACCACCACGTCGGCCGCGGCGCCGACCGCTTCGTGTGGGCCACCGCCGGCGTGGCCGTCCTCCAGGCGCTGCTGCTCCTCGCCTTCCACGGCAGCCCCGAGACGATCATCGCCGTCGACGCCGCCGTCGGCGTGGCGGGGTTGCTCGTGCACGAGGCGCTCTACCGGGGCACGCCGGAGGCGATCGGGCCGGGCCTGGTGCGCGCCGTGCGGCACGGCCGCGGGCTCCTGCGGGCCCGGGAAGGGGGCGCGGGGGCGCCCTGATAGCGTGCCTGCGCTCCATCGACCCACCGCTCCCGGAGGTGCCGGAACATGCTCGTAGGGATCCTGGCCGGAGGCCTCGGGACACGCCTGTCTGAGCACACCGACGTGCGTCCGAAGCCGATGGTCGAGATCGGCGGGCGGCCGATGCTCTGGCACCTGATGAAGACCTACGCCTCCGCGGGCTTCGAGGAGTTCGCGATCGCGCTCGGCTACCGCGGCGAGGTGATCAAGGACTTCTTCCTCCACTACCGCCACCGCACCAGCGACCTCACCATCCGCCTCGACACCGGCGAGGTCGACGTCGGCCCCGGCTCGGGCGACCACTGGCAGGTCCACCTCCTCGACACCGGCCTCGAGGCCCAGACCGGTGACCGGGTGGCGCGGCTGATGGAGCTCAATCGCGGCGAGACGATGATGCTGACCTACGGCGACGCCGTCTCGACGGTCGATCTGACGGCGCTGCTCGCGTTCCACCGCTCGCACGGCAAGCTGGCCACCGTCACCGCGGTGCGCCCGCCGGCGCGCTTCGGCGAGCTGCGCTTCGACGGCGACCGCGTGGACGAGTTCGCCGAGAAGCCCCAGACCACCACCGGCTGGATCAACGGCGGTTTCTTCGTGCTCGAGCCCGGCGCGGCCGAGTACATCGACCGCGACAAGGTGGTCATCTGGGAGCGCGAGCCGATGGAGCGCCTGGCGGCCGACGGGGAGCTGATGGCCTTCCGCCACGACGGTTTCTGGCACCCGATGGACACGCTGCGCGACGTGCGCATGCTCGAGGAGATGTGGAGCTCGGGCTCGGCCCCGTGGAAGTGCTGGGACTGATTTGCGCTTCACCCCGACGCCCCTCGAGGGCGCCTGGCTCGTCGACCTCGACCGCATCGAGGACGAGCGCGGCTTCTTCGCCCGCTCCTGGAGCCCGGAGGAGTTCGCCGCGTACGGCCTCTCCACCGATCTGGCGGCCTGCAACGTCTCCTTCAACGCGGCGGCCGGCACCCTGCGGGGCATGCACTTCCAGGCCGACCCGCACGGCGAGGTCAAGCTGGTGCGCTGCACGGCCGGAGCGATCTTCGACGTGCTGGTCGACCTGCGCCCCGGCTCGCCGACGCACCGCCGCTGGACCGGGGCCGTGCTGAGCGCCGAGAACCGCAGCGCGCTCTACATCCCCGAGGGCTTCGGCCACGGCTTCCAGACGCTCGTCCCCGACTCCGAGGTGCTCTACCTGATGAGCTCGCCCTACGTGGCCGAGGCCGCGCGCGGCGTGCGCTGGGACGACCCGGCCTTCGGCATCGACTGGCCGCCGGCCGAGCACCGCGTGATGAGCGAGCGCGATCGC
Organism: Thermoleophilia bacterium; assembly: GCA_016463385.1. Lineage (GTDB taxonomy): Bacteria > Actinomycetota > Thermoleophilia > Miltoncostaeales > Miltoncostaeaceae > Miltoncostaea. The sequence goes on along the minus strand of JAEMRL010000001.1, from coordinate 6,694 downwards.
ACCTACCCCGACTACGCACCCGAGGCCGCCCGATGACCGACCCGACCGACCACCCCCGCATCACGGTCATCTTCCCGGTGTACCGCGCCGCCGACGCGGTGGCGGGGCTGGTGGAGGGCATCGGCCGCCAGGTGCCGCCCCCCGGCTCCGACCCGGCGACGTGGCTCGAGGTGATCTTCATCGACAACGCCTCGCCCGACGACACGGTCGCCCGGCTCGAGGACGAGCTCGCCGTCGCCGCGCTGCCCTTCCCGGTGCGCGTGGTGCGCAACGACGAGAACGTGGGCCTCGCGCGCTCGTTCAACCGGGCGCTCGGGATGGTGACCACCGAGTACGTGCTCACCTGCCACGCCGACTGCCGCTTCGGCATCGACGACTACGTGGCCCGGGTGATCGACCTGCTCGACCGCAACCCCGACGTGGCCGTGGTGTCGGGCCAGTCGATCGCCGACGTCGATGCCGGCCTCTCGCAGGTCGAGAAGGTCTACCTGGCCGCCAACCTGATGGACATCTTCCCCGACGGCGACCGCGAGCTGGAGCCGGTCGGATTCGCCGAGGGGCGCTGCGACGGATTCCGGATGGAGGCCCTGCGCCGGGCCGGCTTCTACGACACCACCCTGCGCCGCGCCGGCGAGGACCAGGTGCTCTCGGCCGCCTTCCGCGCCGACGGCTACCGCGTCTGCCGTGCTCCGTCGCTGCGCTACTACCTGTCGGTCTCCTCCGACCAGGACTCGCTGCTGAAGCTGGTGCGCCACGCCCAGCTGTTCGGGCGGGTCACGCCCTACCTGATGCTGGCCAACCGCGGCACCACGGCCGGCGTGATGGGAGCCGAGGCGGGGCGCAACCGGTCGGAGCGCACGACGCTCCGTGCCCTCCAGCTCGCGGGCACCGGAGCGATGGTGGCGATCGGCGCGGCGGTCGTGACCAAGCGCTCGCCGGTGCCGGCGGCCCTCGTGCTGCTGGGCGCCACGGCGCTCAAGTCGCAGCTCTTCCGGCGCTACGTCGAGCACCTGCGCTTCGGGCCGGGCGACGTCGCCGCGCTGGCCGCGCTGCAGCCCGCCCTCGACGTCGCCTACTCGATGGGCATCGCCAAGGGGCTGCTGCAGCTCGCCAAGCCCGGCGAGCGCTCGATCTCGTAGCCGGGCACGCGGATAGCCTGACCTGATGCGCGCGCTGCCCTCCCCCCTGCCCGGGATGCTGATCCTCGAGCCCGTCGTCCACGGCGACGAGCGCGGCTTCTTCCAGGAGACCTTCCGGGCCGACCTGATGGACGAGCTCGGCGTGCGCGAGACCTGGGTGCAGGACAACCACTCGCGCTCGGGGCGCGGCGTCCTGCGCGGCATGCATTTCTCGGTCGGCGCCGGCCAGGCGAAGCTGGTGCGCTGCGCCCGGGGGGCGATCCTCGACGTGGCGGTCGACGTCCGCCGGGGGTCGCCGACCCACGGGCAGTGGACGTCGGTCGTGCTCGACGACGTCGATCACCGCCAGGTCTACCTGCCGGTCGGCTTCGCCCACGGGTTCGTGGTGACCAGCGAGACGGCCGACGTCGTCTACCGCTGCTCGTCCTACTACGACCCGGCGGTGGAGCGCGGCTTCGCCTACGACGACCCGGACGTCGGCATCGAGTGGCCCGACATCCCGCTGGTGCTCTCGGCGCGCGACACCTCCGCGCCACGCCTCGCCGACATCGCCGCCGAGTTGCCCTTCACCTACTCCGGCTGAGCGGAGGCGGCTCCGGTCGCGATCTCGCAGAGGCGCAGGTAGGAGTCGGCGCAGGCGTCCCACGAGAAGCGCTCTGCCGCCCGCGCGGCCGCCCGCTCGCCGAGCTGCATGCGCCGCGCGGGGTCGGCGATCAGGGCGCCGAGGGCCTCGGCCAGGGCGGGCGCGCCGCCCGACAGCGGGAAGCTCGCGGCCGCGTCGCCCACCACCTCGAGGTTCGGGCCGAGGTCGCTCACGATCATCGCGGCGCCGGCGGCCATCCCCTCCACGATCACCGGGTGGGTGCCGCCCACCTCGGTGGGGGCGCACATCACGCCGCAGGCGCGCACCAGCTCGGCATAGCCGTCGCCGAAGACGTAGCCCGGGAAGATCACCCCGGGGTCGGCCGAGGCCTTCAGGCCGGCGATGTAGTCCTCGGCGTAGGGGGCGTCGCCCACCACCACCAGGGGCCAGTCGGTGCCGAGCAGGCGGTGCGCCTCCACCAGCAGGTGCGCGTTGTTCTCGGGCACCAGGCGGCCCACGAAGAGGATGAAGCGGCCGGGCTCGACGCCGAGGCGCCGGCACCAGCCCGCATCGCCGGGGTCGGCCACCTCCGCTCCGTAGGCGATCCAGGGGATGCGGCGGCCGTAGCGGCGCTCGTACGACTCGGCCACGGCGGCCGAGTCGGTCACCGCGATCGTGGCCGCGGCCGGGGCGATGCGCTCGGCCATCCGCAGGTAGGCCTTGGCCGGGCCCGACCACTTGGCCCGCTCCGAGTCGAGCCCGTCGATCTGCAGCACGGCCGGGATGCCCGCCAGGCGCGCCAGCGGCACCACCGGGGCGTTGCCGGCGATGAAGTAGATCGCCACGTCCGGGCGGGCGCGGGTCGCCATGTGGGCGGTGCTCACCAGGCTGTGGGCGAGCGTGTCGAGGTGCTTGTTGCGGATGGTCGGCAGGTGCACCAGGCGGGCGCCCGCGTGGGTCTCGCGGCGCTCGGTCATGTGGGGGCGGCAGTAGACCGTCACCTCGTGGCCGCGGGCGCTGAAGCGCTCGGCGAGGTGCTCGACCGCCGTCTCGAAGCCGCTGTAGGCGGCCGGGATGCCCCGCGTGCCGAGCATCGCGATCCTCATGCGCCGACCACCTCCCTCACGACGGCCCAGGCCGCGTTCCCCATCGCCTCGGCAGAGTAGTGCGCCGCGCGCTCGGGGCCGGCGGCGCGCAGCCGCGCGGCCGTGGCGGGCTCCAGCGCCCGCCGGATGCCCTCGGCGATGCCGCGCGGCGAGGGCTCCACCAGGATCGCGGCGTCGCCGGCCACCTCGGGAAGGGCGCCGCGGTCGCTGGCGACGACCGGGCAGCCGCAGGCCATCGCCTCCACCACGGGCAGGCCGAAGCCCTCGTACAGCGAGGGGTAGGCCGTCAGCGCGGCGGCCCGGTAGAGGTCGGCCAGCTCGGCGTCGGAGACGTGGCCGAGCCAGCGGCCGCCCGCCGCCGCGGCGATCCGCTCGCCGTCGGGGCCGGGCTTGCCCACCAGGGCCAGCTGCAGGTCGGGGTCGCGCAGGCTGCGCACGGAGGCGCCGAGAGCGGCGAGGTTCTTCCGCGGCCCGAGGTCGCCGACCGCCAGGCAGTAGCGGCCGAGTCCGAAGCGGGCGGCCACGCGCTCGGCGGCGCCGTCGCCCGGCGAGAACACCGGGTCGGGGTAGGGGCTCACCACGCGAACCTTCGAGTCGGCGATCCCGAGGGCCTGGGCCACGTCGCGGGCGGCGGTCTGGGAGAGGGCGAGCACCCGGGCGGCGCGGCGGGCCGAGCGCGGCACCAGGCCGCGCAGCACCATGCGCGCGCGGGTGCCGAGCCACTCGGGGTGCGACATGAAGGTGGCGTCATGGACGGCCAGCAGGATCGGGCAGGGGTTCCAGCCGGGCGAGACGTAGGTGAACACCGCGGCGTCGGCGGCGATGTCCGACAGCGCCCGCGGGGCGGCGCGGGCCAGGCGGGGCACGTCGGCGGCCGGCACGCCGATCGTGCGGCCGAACGCCGAGAGGGCACGCGCGCCCGCCGGGGTGGCGACCAGCGCGGCCACGGCGTCGCCGTCGGGGGCCGTAGCGGCCATCGCGGCCAGCAGGGCCGCGGCGTAGCGGCCGTTGCCGGCGTCGCCCGAGGCGGCCTGGCCGACCATGTGGCAGTCGATCGCGGCCAGGGTCACCCGGCGACCTCCCGGTAGGCGTCGGCAGTGGCGCGGGCGGTGCGCTCCCACGAGAAGGCGGCCGCACGCCGCCGGCCGTGCTCGGCGCGGACGGCGCGGGCGACGGGGTCGGAGGCGAGCGCCGAGGCCGAGATCGCGGCCGCCCAGACGGCGGGCTGGCCGAGCGGCAGGTAGGTGGCCGCGTCGGCGCCCACCTCGCGCAGCGCCGGGGTGTCGGAGGCGAGCACGGGCACGCCGGCCGACAGAGCCTCCAGCACGGGGAGGCCGACGCCCTCCTTGCGTGAGGGCACCAGCACGGCTCGCGCGCCCTCGCGCAGGGCGGTGAGCCGTTCCGGGGGCACGAGCCCGAGCCAGTCGATGCGCCCACCCGCGCCGACGACCTCGGCGTGGCGCCGCAGCCGCTCGGTGCGGCGGGCCGACCACGGCCCGGCCATCACCAGGCGCACGCCGGGCTCGGCGAGGGCGATCGCCTCGATGGCGAGCGGCGCGTTCTTGTGGGGCTCGATCGCCCCGGCGTAGAGCACGTAGGGCCCGTCCGGAGCCGAGCCGTCGCCCGGCGGCGCGACGGGCGTCGCCAGGGGCACGACGCGGATCCGCTCAGGCGGAACACCGGCGATCCGCCGCACGTCCACGCCCGTCTCGGCCGAGGGCACCAGCACCAGGCGCGCCTGGCCGAGGCGGCGCAGGAAGTGGCGGTAGGCGAAGGCCTCGGGCGCCCGGCCGGCCCCCGAGAGGTACTCGGCGCGGAAGGAGGCCGGGATCAGGTCGAAGCAGGTCACCACCGTCCGGCCCCGCGGGATCAGCGACGGCTGCACGGCGTGGAAGACCCCGCCCGCCGCAAGGCGCCGCGCGGCCCGCTCGCCGACGGCGAAGGGCCACGGGTCGGGCAGGCGGTACACCGGCCACCGCGGCCAGCGGACCTCACGTGCCTCGAACCCCTCGGGCACGGGCTGACCGCGGCGCACCAGAAGGGCCGGGCGATCGTCGGGAGGGAGCGCCGCGAAGCCCTCGAGCATGCCGCGCACGGCGGCACCGATGCCGCGGGTGGCGTGCGCGCTCGCGAGGGGCGTGGCGTCGAGCAGGGCCGGGGCGGGCATCGGGCGCGAAAGCCTACTCCGCCGGGCTCGGCGGTCCCGGAGATCTCAGCGCGCCGGCCTCGGTCCACCCACCGCCGACGCCTCCGCGCGCAGCACCCCGACGTCGCGGCCGGTCGCCGCCGCGAGGCGGGTCCAGCGATCCGCTCCCCATGTGTCGGCCGCCCTCAGCCGCCACGCGCGCGCCCGCCGCGAACCCGGCGCCGATCGTGTCGCCAGCGCTGAGACGCGCCGCGCCCAGGCGACCTCGGCGCCGTACGCGGGCCGGTAGCGCCCGACGGCCGCCAGCAGACGGGCGCGCGCGTCCGGCGGAAGGTCGAGGCGTGCGGCGGCGCCGCGCAGAAGCTGGAGCGTGGCGTCCTCGGCGAACCCCTCCTCGAAGGTGCGCCCGGAGCGGGTCCCGAGGACGTCCGACCTCGCCCGGGGCCCCGACTCGTGGATCGACTCGTGCAGCAACACCGCCAGGCCGAGCACCGCGCCGTCCAGATCGGCTCGCGAGGTCGCGCCCGCCCGCATCGTGCGAAGGCCGAGGCCCCCCAGCACCTCGAGGCCCCGGTTCGCCGCCGGTCCCAGCAGGATGTCACCGCGCATCGTGGAGTAGCCGGTGTAGCGTCCCGCGGCCGTCGTGCCGAGAACGCGCCGCCATGCCGCCCCGTCGCGGGCCACGCGGATACGGGCGTTCAGCCGGACGCCGCGCGCGCCATGGAAGCGGCGGATCTGACCGGCCACCCAGGCGACGCGCCGGCTGGGCGCCGCCCCGAGGCGGGCGTCCACCCCGAGCGGCGGCCCCACCGCGGCGTCGGCCGCCTCGGCCGGCGTCGGCACGCGGATCGTGACGGGCGCGCTCTCGCCGCGGTTGCCGACCCGATCGACCAGCCGCACCGTCACCACGTACACCCCGGGACCGGGCAGCCGCACGAGCACCCGCCCGGCGCCGGACTCTCCGGGCACCGCCCAGTCGACGTTCCCGCCGCTACCCACCGGCGCCACCTGCGCCCGCGCTCCGCTGAGCCCGACGCCCGCGCTGTCGTCGCCGCGATACAGCAGTTCCGCGAGAGCGGTCGGCGAGGTCACGGGCCGCGCGAGGGAGACGTCGGCGACCCGCGGCGGCGTGCGGTCGGAGACCACCGATCCGATCACCACCGCGCCCGTGTTGCCGGCGCGGTCGCGCGAGCGCACCCGCACCAGATGCCGGCCGTCGGCCAGGCCGCCGAGGTGGGTCGACGCCGTCCGCCGGCCGTCCCCCGGCAGGGGCTGGGTGGCGAAGGGGATCCACTCGCCCGCGGCGTCGCCCAGCGGAGACGCGTTCACCTCGGCCATGATCGGGCTCGCGGGATCCGTCCCCGAGAGCTCGTCGGACTGCGACCACGACGCGACCACGGTCCCGCCCTCCGGCGTCAGCTCGACGAAGGACGCGCCGGGCGGTGAGCGGTCGAGTTGGAGGGTTCCGAGCGAAAGGGGGGAGTTGACTGCCCCTTCCACTACTAGGCGCACTTGGTGGCGACCCTCCAGGTCTCCAATGGCTACAGACAGCACTCCGTTCGGTCCTGATGCCAGAGGGCCCTGGATCGTTGCGCGGGTCTGCCAAGAGTCGGAGTCACTGCCATCTGGGGCGAGGTTGACCTCGATGCTTGCACTGCTGGAAACAGGCGGACTGAAGTCGTTCTGGGTCCAGCCTGCGAGGAACGCCCCCGTCGAGTTC
>JAEMRL010000443.1 GCA_016463385.1 Thermoleophilia bacterium | reverse complement strand
CGACCCGAACCGCATCCTGATCGTCGAGGACGACGCCGGTCTCGGGACGCCCGCCGCAGACGCCCTGCGCGCCGCCGGCCACGAGATCGGGGCGCCCGTCACGGGGGCCGGCGCCCTCCGCGAGGCCCTCGCGGGCGCGACCGCCCGGCTCGTCGTGGCCGCCTGCTCCGACCCGGGGGGCGAGGGCCGCGCCCTGCTCGAGGCGCTCGCCCGTCCCGAGCGGGACACCGCGTGCGTCGTGGTCTGCCCGGATCCCGCGCCCGGCGCGATCGTCGCGCTGATGCGGGCGGGTGCGGACGACGTCGTGCCCTGCTCCGAGATCGCCCGCCTGCCCGCCGCGGCCGCGCGGGCGCTGGCCGACGCCGCCGGGCGGGTCGCCGCGCGCCGGGCCGACGCCGAGAGGACCCGCGTCAACGACCGGCTGAGCGGGCTGATGCGCGGAGCCGCCGACATCCTCGGGGTCGCGATCGCCGACGCCGCCGGCCGGATCACCGAGTGGGGGGAGGGTGCCGAGCGGATGCTCGGCCACGCGGCCGGCGACGTCGTGGGGTCGGCCGATCTGACCCTCGGCCACGACCCGCGGGAGCTGGCGGCGCGGGCTCAGGAGCTCGGCCTCTCCGACGGGCTCGCGGCGCTGATGGCCGACGCCCGCGAGGGCGGGGCGATCCAGCGCGAGTGGTGGCACGTGCGCCGCGACGGGACGCGCTTCCCGGCCGTCCGCGTGATCGCGCCGATCCTCGACGAGGGGGGCCGCCTGACGGGCTACGTCGGCCTCTGCCGCGACGTCAGCCGCCGGCGCCGCAACGAGGACGAGCGGGCGGCGCTGCAGCGGCTCGCGACGGCCGTCGCGGGGGAGCACGACGACGGGGTCGTCTTCTCCCGCGTCGCCCGCGAGGCGGCCACCATCCTCGGGGGGGATGCGGGCGGCGTGAGCCGGTTCGGCGCCGACATCGCCGTGGAGGTCGGCACGTGGCAGGGCGCCGGGGTCACCGGCAAGCGCCTCGGAGCGCCGACGCCGCTCGACGGCCCGACCGCCGTCGCCGCGGTGCACCGCACCGGTCAGGGGGCGTGGATCGGCGACGTGACGCTGGCCCTCGACGCCGCCACCCTCGAGGGATGGGGCGGCCGCCCCATCCCTCGAGGGTGGCGGCGTCGAGGGCCAGCGTCACGTCGCCGATCCACGCCCCCTGACCGGTGCGGTGCACCGCGGCGACGGCGGTCGGGCCGTCGAGCGGCGTCGGCGCTCCGAGGCGCTTGCCGGTGACCCCGGCGCCCTGCCACGTGCCGACCTCCACGGCGATGTCGGCGCCGAACCGGCTCACGCCGCCCGCATCCCCCCCGAGGATGGTGGCCGCCTCGCGGGCGACGCGGGAGAAGACGACCCCGTCGTCGTGCTCCCCCGCGACGGCCGTCGCGAGCCGCTGCAGCGCCGCCCGCTCGTCCTCGTTGCGGCGCCGGCGGCTGACGTCGCGGCAGAGGCCGACGTAGCCCGTCAGGCGGCCCCCCTCGTCGAGGATCGGCGCGATCACGCGGACGGCCGGGAAGCGCGTCCCGTCGCGGCGCACGTGCCACCACTCGCGCTGGATCGCCCCGCCCTCGCGGGCGTCGGCCATCAGCGCCGCGAGCCCGTCGGAGAGGCCGAGCTCCTGAGCCCGCGCCGCCAGCTCCCGCGGGTCGTGGCCGAGGGTCAGATCGGCCGACCCCACGACGTCGCCGGCCGCGTGGCCGAGCATCCGCTCGGCACCCTCCCCCCACTCGGTGATCCGGCCGGCGGCGTCGGCGATCGCGACCCCGAGGATGTCGGCGGCTCCGCGCATCAGCCCGCTCAGCCGGTCGTTGACGCGGGTCCTCTCGGCGTCGGCCCGGCGCGCGGCGACCCGCCCGGCGGCGTCGGCCAGCGCCCGCGCGGCCGCGGCGGGCAGGCGGGCGATCTCGGAGCAGGGCACGACGTCGTCCGCACCCGCCCGCATCAGCGCGACGATCGCGCCGGGCGCGGGATCCGGGCAGACCACGACGCACGCGGTGTCCCGCTCGGGACGGGCGAGCGCCTCGAGCAGGGCGCGGCCCTCGCCCCCCGGGTCGGAGCAGGCGGCCACGACGAGCCGGGCGGTCGCGCCCGCGAGGGCCTCGCGGAGGGCGCCGGCCCCCGTGACGGGCGCCCCGATCTCGTGGCCGGCGGCGCGCAGGGCGTCTGCGGCGGGCGTCCCGAGACCGGCGTCGTCCTCGACGATCAGGATGCGGTTCGGGTCG
>JAEMRL010000442.1 GCA_016463385.1 Thermoleophilia bacterium | reverse complement strand
ATCGAGCCCGGCGAGGCCTGGCGCTGGTGCTACATCGACGAGCACCTGGGCTGAGGCCCGCGCGGCGGGCCTCGCGACGCTTGTCCGCGGAGACGCCCCGGCCGTAGGGTCGGAGGACTTCCGACGGGGCCCCGCGGCTCCGCCGGATCCTCCCGGGTGAAGGAGACACATGCGACGCGATGTCGAATTCGACGCAGAGGGCGTTGTCCTGCGTGGCTGGCACTACGTACCCGACGGGGCGAGCGGGCCGGTTCCGACCATCGTCATGGCCCACGGCTTCTCCGCCGTCAAGGAGATGTACCTCGACCGTTTCGCCGAGGCCTTCAGCGCCGCCGGGCTCGGCGCCCTCGTCTTCGACAACCGCAACTTCGGCGCCAGCGACGGCGAACCGCGCCAGGAGATCGACCCCTGGGCGCAGGTCCGCGACTACCGCCACGCGATCAGCTACGCGATCACGCTGCCCGAGGTCGATGCTGATCGCATCGGGATCTGGGGGTCCAGCTACTCGGGCGGGCACGTCCTGGTGGTCGGCGCCATCGACCACCGTGTCAAGTGCGTCGTCGGCCAGGTGCCGCTGATCAGCGGCCACCGTAACGCCCGCAGGATCGTGCGGGCCGACTTCATCGCCCCGGTTGCCGGGATGTTCGACGACGACCGGGCCAAGCGCTACGCCGGAGAGCCGCCGGCGATGATCCCGGTCGTCGACGCCGACCCCATGGCGCCCTCGGCCCTTCCCACTCCCGACTCGTATACGTGGTTCACCGAGACCGGCGCCTCGCGGGCACCGTCATGGCGCAACGAGGTGACTCTCAGGAGCGTCGAGATGTTCTGGGAGTACGAGCCCGGGGCGTACGTCCAGTACGTCTCGCCGACGCCCCTGTTGATCGTCGCGGCCAGAGGCGACCATCTGACGGTCTCCGACCTCGCCATCGAGGCCTACGAGCAGGCACGCGAGCCCAAGCGGCTCGTGATCCTCCCGGGCGGCCACTTCGACGCCTACGTCGCGGGCTTCGAGGGCGCGGCGGGAGCGGCGGTCGACTGGTTCACCGAGCACCTGCTGGAGCGCTGACGCCGCGGAACGCGGCGGAGGCCCCCTCCAGGACCTCCGCCGCTCCGCTCGAAAGCCGGCCCGCCCAGGCGGCGCTGCCGGGCGCGGCGTCGCGCTGGCGGGTGACCGGCGTGGACTCGTACTCGTAGAAGCCCGGGGCGTCCGACCAGCGCGAGACCACCCGGCCGTCGCGCCGCAGCACGCCGGAGGTGCGCGCCTCCACCTCCACCAGGGCGCTCGCACCGTCGAGACGGAAGCCGAGCGGCGCGGCGCGGCGGGCGCGGTACCGCACGGTCGCGCTCCAGCCCCCGGTGAGGCGGGCCTCCAGCACCAGCGACCGCGGGTAGGCGTTCAGCCCGACGCGCGACCAGCGCGCGCGCCGGATCTCGACGTCCTCGGCGCGCGCGGAGCCGAGTCGCCCGTCGGCGTCGGAGAGCACCAGCACCCCGTCGCGGGGGAACGGGTCGGCGGGGCGCACGATGCCGCTCACCAGGCTGCGACCGCCGGGCAGGTGGATCGCGCTCCAGTCCCAGCCGCCGTGGGCGTCGTCGGCCAGGTCGAACTCCCCGTAGTTGTGGTCGTGGTATCCCCGGGCGCCGTCGAGGCGATAGGTGCGGCCGTCCACCCGCACCACGCCGTCGACCCGGGCCGCGGGCGCGCCGACGGTCCACGACAGGTCCTGGCCCTCGGGGAGCGCGAGCGGTCCCGCGGTGAAACCGGGATTGGTCGCGCGCAGCGTGAGGTCGAGCGACACCGCCCCCGGGGAACCCCCGAACAGCGGGATCCCGGTGGGCATGTCGATGCGCACGCGGGTGACCCCCGGACGCGGCGACCAGAGCCGGTCGGGGCCGAGGCGCACGTCGGCGCGGTCGGTGGCGGGCGGGCCGTCGAGCGTCCGCGCCGCCGCCACGGTGTGCACCGCGCCGCCGGGCAGGTAGAGGAAGACGACGGTCGCGGGGGGGTTGCCCGGGAAGGTCGACCCGAGGGCGGCCGCCACCGAGAAGCCGCGCTCGGGGTCGGTGGCGCTCACGAACCACCACTCGGTGCGATCGCCCTCGCCGGGATGGGCCCCGTCGTCGGCCGGCGTCGCGGTCCGCAGCCCGGGGGCGCCCGCGGCGGAGACGGCCGTCAGCGCGAGGATGGCGAGTGCGGCGCAGAGGCGGCGGAGGACCATGCGTTGACGGTACCCCCGGCCGCCTGCTCGCC
>JAEMRL010000081.1 GCA_016463385.1 Thermoleophilia bacterium | reverse complement strand
CAAGAAGAAGAGCGGCGGGCGCCGGGCGAACTACGCCCCCGCCGCGACCGAGGTCGGCGGCCGCAAGTACCTGCCCGTCGGCTGGGCCAACTGGCTCGGCTTCGTGATGTTCAGCCTGCTGACGATCGCGGTCTTCGCCGAGACGGTCGCCGCGACCATCCAGACCCGCGGCGCCGATCCGATCGCCGCCGCCGGCATGACCATCATCCTCGGCATCATGACCTACCTCTTCGCGACGACCCGGGTGAAGGACTAGCCGGATCGATCCGCCGCGGCCCCGCGCCGCGGCCGTGCGGGAGCTAGGCCGGCCCCTCGGCCTGCACCGTCGCGACGCAGGCCTCGTCGCCGCCGGCGCGGGTGCCGGCCACGCGCAGGGTCGCCTCGGGGGCGAAGGCCGCGAGCATGCCGCGCCAGATCGCGCGGTCGAGGCCGCAGATGCGCTCGGGGTCGTCGAAGGCGAGCTCCTCGAAGGGGCAGGCGCAGGCGCGCAGGCCGGCCTCCCCCTCCGCGCGCGCCCCGAAGCCGTAGCGCGAGAGCAGGCGCACCATGCCCTCCATCGTCTCGGTCAGCGACGCGCCGGGCGCGGCGCGGCCGGCGGAAACCTCGGCCACCCCGACCTCGAACCCGAAGTCGTAGCCCACCCGCTCGAGCGACTGCTGGTCGCCGCCGCCGCGCGAGGCGCGCAGCAGCAGGGTGGCCAGGAGGTCGTAGTGGCGCTCGGGCAGGGCCATCAGGATGTCGGCCTCGGCGAGGCGGTAGCGCTTGGCGGGACGCCCGGCGCCCGGGCCGGAGCGCCCCGGCGGGCGGCGGAAGTCGGCCTCGAGGAAGCCGTACTGCACCAGCTTGTCGAGGTGGAACCCCGCCAGGCGGCGGTCGATGCCGACGGTGGCGGCGACCTCGTCCTTGGTGCGGTCGGCCCCGCTCGCCCGCACGGCGAAGAAGACCTGACGGCGGGTCGGGTCGCCGAGCGCCGCGGCCAGACGGCCGATGTCCCGGTCGGCGCGATCATCACTCGTCACTTTCGACCCCCATACGGCCACACGGGACTCACCGATGCAGAGGTTACACCCGCTCCGATGTACCGTCTGCGCATGACGCCCGTCCGATCCCTCCTGGCCGCCGCCGGCCTGCTGTGCCTCGCCGCGCCGCCGGCGCTCGGCGCCTGGAGCGCCCCCGAGCAGGCCTCGCGCGGGCCGCTGCCCGCCCGTGCGCCCGAGGTGGCCACCAACGCCCGGGGCGACGCGGCCGTGGTCTGGGTGCGCGGTGCGCGGCGCGCGCAGATGATCGTCGCGAGCGTGCGCCCGGCCGGCGGCGACTGGGGCGAGCCGGTGGCGATCTCCCGGCGCGGTCGCCCCGCGATCGATCCCGAGGTGGCGGTCGACGGGCAGGGCCGCGTGATCGTCGCCTGGAGGCAGGTGGTGCGACGGCGCGTCGTGGACACGCGGCGCGGACCGGTGCGCCAGGCGGTCTACGTCGTCCGCACCCGCGAGAGGGCGCTCGACGATGCGCGCTGGAGCCGCGTCCGCACCCTCTCGAGCGGACGCCAGAAGGTCGGGCCGCCCGAGCTCGCGGTCGACGAGGCGGGCGTCGCGGTGGCGACCTGGCACTGGGGCACCGGGACCGCCCCGGGCGACCGCGGTTTCGTCGGCCAGGTCCAGTACGTCGAGCGGCGCGACGACGGCACCTGGACCGGCCCGGCGCGGCTGTCGCGCTCGCCGCTCTGCGCCGAGGTGCGCCTGCCCCGCGTGTCGGTCGGGCTCCGCGGCCACGCCGTCGTGTGGTGGCAGTGCGACCTGCCCGCCGACCGCAGCACCGCCCTGGCCCGCACGCGCGTGCCGGGCGCAGGCTTCGGCACGGAGGTCGAACTGCCCTTCCGCACCGGCGGCGACGTCACGGCCGACCTGGCGGTGGCCGGCGACGGGCAGGCGGTGGCCGTGAGCGCCGACGAGAACGGAACGCTGTCGTGGTGGCGCGGGCAGACCGGCCTGACCCTGGGCCTCGCCGCGCTGCCGGTCCTCGGCGCCGCCGACCGGGTGGACGGTGAGGACGGCGCGCCGGCCGTGGCCATCAACGCCTCCGGCGACGCCCTGTCGGGCTGGATCGACGCGGGCGGCCGGCCCCGTGCCGCGCCGATCGCGGCCGACCTCGGCGTGGGCACCCCGACCTCGCTCGGGCCGGCCGATCCGTCCACCGGCTCGGCGCGCGTGGCGGTGGGATCGGACCGGCGCGGCGTCACCGCATGGGTCTCGGACGCCCGCGTGATGGCGTCGAGCAGATCGTCGGACGGCACGATCGCCGTCGGCGAAGCGGTCTCGTCCACGGGCGTGAGCGAGACCGATCCGCCCGCGGTGGCGATGGCGGCCGACGGCGGGGCGGACCTCTTCTGGACCCGCATCACGCGCGGGCGGCCGGCCGTCGAGCGGGCCACCAGCACCCCCTGACCCCCCTGTACGGGGAGTCTCGGATAATCTGACCGTCGCTCGACCGCGGACGGCGGTCCACGACGGTGCGGGCGCGACGGCAGTTCACCTTCTTACGGCGATCCGCGTATCCTTTAGAGGACGTCGTTCGTCATCCGACCGGGGAGGGCCCGTGTCATCAGTGAAGCCGCCCGATATCGATCTGGGCCAGTACAAGTTCGGATGGCACGATCCGGCGAACTACGTGTTCGAGCCCAAGCGCGGCCTGAACGCGGACGTCGTGCGGGAGATCTCGTTCCTCAAGAACGAGCCCGAGTGGATGCTGAAGTTCCGTCTGCGCGCCCTGGAGATCTTCGAGCGCAAGCCCATGCCCACCTGGGGCGGGGACATGGACGGCATCGACTTCCAGAACATCTTCTACTTCATCCGCTCGTCGGAGAAGCAGAGCACCGACTGGAACGACGTCCCCTCGGACATCAAGAACACGTTCGACCGCCTGGGCATCCCCGAGGCCGAGCAGAAGTACCTCTCGGGCGTGAGCGCCCAGTACGAGAGCGAGGTCGTCTACCACTCGCTGCGCGAGGACCTCGACAAGAAGGGCGTGATCTTCTGCGACACGGACACCGCGCTCCGTGAGCACGAGGACATCTTCCGCGAGCACTGGGCGACGATCATCCCGCCCGGCGACAACAAGCTCGCCGCGCTCAACTCGGCCGTGTGGTCGGGCGGCTCGTTCATCTGGGTCCCGCCGGGCGTGCAGGTCGAGATCCCGCTGCAGGCCTACTTCCGCATCAACGCGGAGAACATGGGCCAGTTCGAGCGGACGCTGATCATCTGCGAGCCGGGCTCGTTCGTGCACTACGTCGAGGGCTGCACCGCCCCGGTGTACACGAGCGACTCCCTGCACTCGGCGGTGGTGGAGATCATCGTCAAGGAGGGCGCCCGCTGCCGCTACACGACCATCCAGAACTGGTCGACGAACGTCTACAACCTGGTCACCAAGCGCGCCCAGGCCCACAAGAACGCCACGATGGAGTGGGTGGACGGCAACCTCGGCTCCAAGCTGACGATGAAGTACCCGGCCGTCTGGCTGACCGGCCCGGGCGCCCACGGCGAGGTGCTCTCGGTGGCGATGGCCTCCGAGGGGATGCACCAGGACGCCGGCGCCAAGATGGTCCACGTCGCCCCCGACACGTCCTCGACGATCGTCTCCAAGTCGATCTCGCGCGGCGGCGGGCGCACCAGCTACCGCGGCCTCGTGCAGGTGGAGCCGGGCGCCAAGCGCTCCAAGGCCTCCGTGGTCTGCGACGCGCTGCTGCTCGACGAGGACAGCCGCTCGGACACCTACCCCTACATGGACATCCGCGAGGAGGACGCCTCGATCGGCCATGAGGCGACCGTCTCGAAGGTGGCCGACGACCAGATCTTCTACCTCATGAGCCGCGGGCTCTCGGAGGAGGAGGCCATGGCGATGATCGTGCGCGGGTTCATCGAGCCGATCGCCAAGGAGCTCCCCATGGAGTACGCCGTGGAGCTGAACCGACTGATCGAACTGCAGATGGAGGGCTCGATTGGCTAGCGCGATCCCGGCGTGGGCCCAGGAGGTCCGCGACGCCGCGACCCGGAACCTCGCCTCCCTCCCCGCCCTGACGGGCGAGGAGGAGGCATGGCGCTTCACGCCGCCGGCCGACCTCGCGCTGACAGGCGCGGAGCCGGCCGCGCCGGGATCCGCCGGCACCGTCACGGTGGAGGACGGCGTGCGTGCCGCGCGGCTCCGTCTCGCCGACGGCGTGCCGTCCGCGCCGGAGCTGCTCGACCTGCCCGAGGGCGTCATCGTCGCCGAGCTGGGAGCGGCGCTCGAGGCCCACGAGTCGCTGGTGCGCGAGAAGCTGTACGGGCTGATCGGCTTCGCCGAGCGCCCCGAGGCCATGAACGCCGCCCACTGGGACGGCGGGCTGTTCGTGTACGTGCCCCGCGGCGTCCGGGCGACCCTCCCGGTGGAGGCGATCCTCACCGCATCCGGCGCGAGCGGGCGCATCTTCGGGCGCACCCTGATCGTCGTCGAGGAGGGCGCGAGCGCCACGGTGATCGACCGCTACGCCTCGCCCGAGGTCTCCGGCCCGGTCCAGGCCTCCACGGTCGTGGAGCTCTACGTGGGCCAGGGCGCCGAGCTGGAGCACATCTCGGTGATCGACTGGGGCGCCGGCGTGCGCCACCACGCGATGCTGCGCGGCCGCGTCGAGCGCGACGCGAAGCTGCGCTCGGTGGTCGTGACGCTCGGCGGCGACGTCGTCCGCGTCGAGCCCACTGTCGTCTGTGCGGGCCCGGGCTCGGACGCCCGTGCCCTCGGCCTCTACTTCGCCGGTGGCGACCAGCACTTCGAGCACCGGGTGATCGCGCGCCACGAGGCGCCGCAGTCGTACTCGAACCTGCTCTACAAGGGCGCGATCCAGGACCACGCCCACACGGTCTTCTTCGGCAACCTGATCGTGCCCCCGGGCGCGCCGGGCACCGACGCCTACCAGACCAACCGCAACCTGGTCCTCAACGACGGGGCGCGGGCCGACACGATCCCGTTCCTCGAGATCGAGACGGCCGAGGTGAAGTGCTCGCACGCGGGCGCGGTCGGCCGCGTGGACGACGAGCACCTCTTCTACCTCCAGTCGCGCGGCGTGCCGACGCCCGAGGCCAAGCGCCTGATCGTGATGGGCTTCCTCCAGGAGGTCCTCGAGATGGTGAGCCTGGAGGAGCTGCGCACCGAGCTCGAGGCCGCCGTCCAGGAGAAGCTCTCCTGACCGGGGCCGTCGATGTCGCGGCGCTCGCCGACCTCGCCCCCGGGCAGCCCCTGCTCGTGGAGGTCGGCGACACGCCCGTGTGCCTCGTGAACGTCGACGGCTCGGTCCTCGCGGTGCACGACGTCTGCACCCACGCCCTGGCCTCGCTGTCGGCCGGCTGGGTCGAGGGCGACCGCATCGAGTGCCCCCGGCACGGCGCGCAGTTCTCGCTGCGCACCGGCGAGGCGCTCACCCCGCCCGCCTCGCGGGCGCTCCCCACCTTCGCCGTGGAGGTCCGGGACGGACGCGTCCTGGTCGACCCCACGCCCAGCACTGACCATCCCCTGATCCGCACCTAGGAGAACCGTGGCTGACCCCATCCTTCAGATCAGCGGCCTCGAGGTCGCCGTCGACGACACCCCGATCCTCAAGGGCGTCGACCTGACCGTGCCCCAGGGAGAGGTGCACGCGCTGATGGGCCCCAACGGCTCCGGCAAGAGCACCCTCGCCTACGCCCTCGCGGGGCACCCGCGCTACGAGATCACCGCCGGCTCGGTGATCTTCGACGGCCAGGACATCGTCGAGATGGAGGCCGACGAGCGCGCGCGCCTCGGCCTGTTCCTCGCGATGCAGTACCCGGTCGAGGTCCCGGGCGTGTCGGTGATGAACTTCCTGCGCACCTCGATCAACGCGATCCGCGGCGAGGACATCTCCCCGCGCGACTTCATCAAGCTCTTCGACTCCAAGTCGGAGCTGCTCGGCTTCGACCGCTCCTTCGCCGACCGCTACCTCAACACCGGGTTCTCGGGCGGCGAGAAGAAGCGCCACGAGATCCTCCAGATGGCGATGATCGAGCCGAAGTTCGCCGTGCTCGACGAGACCGACTCGGGCCTGGACGTCGACGCCCTGAAGGTCGTCTCCGAGGGCGTCAACACGATGCGCGGACCGGGCCTCGGCGTCCTGATCATCACCCACTACACGCGGATCCTCCGGTACATCAAGCCGGACGTCGTGCACGTGATGTTCGAGGGCCGGATCGCCCGCACCGGCGGCCCGGAGCTCGCCGACTACCTCGAGGAGCACGGCTACGTCGAGTTCGGCGCGGCCGAGGAGGCCGCGGCGCCCGCCGGCTGACATGAGCACGGCGGCCGCCCCCATCGACGTGACCGCGCTGCGGGCGGATTTCCCGATCCTCTCGCGGACGGTCCACGGGGCGCCGCTGGTGTACCTCGACTCGGCGGCGACCTCCCAGAAGCCGGTCGCGGTGCTCGACGCGATGGACGCGTACTACCGCGAGACCAATGCGAACGTGCACCGGGGCGTCTACGAGCTCGCGGCCGAGGCGACCGCGCGCTACGAGGGCGGCCGCGACGCGGTGGCCCGGATGGTGGGCGCGCCGCGCGAGTCGGTGGTGCTGACCAAGAACGCCTCCGAGGCCATCAACCTCGTGGCGTGGGCCTGGGGCATCCGCACGCTGAAGGCCGGCGACGAGATCCTCGTCACCGAGATGGAGCACCACTCGAACATCGTCCCCTGGCAGATCGTCGCCGGCATCACCGGGGCCGTCGTCCGCTTCGTCCCGGTCACCCCGGGGGGCGAGCTCGACATGGACGCCTTCGCCGCGCTGCTCACCGAGCGCACGCGGATGGTCGGGGTCGTCCACGTGAGCAACGTGCTCGGCACGATCAACCCGGTCGCCGAGATCACCCGCATGGCCCACGCGGTGGGCGCCCTGGTGCTGGTGGACGGCTCGCAGAGCGTGCCGCACATGCCGGTCGACGTGCCGTCGATCGGCTGCGACTTCTTCGCCTTCACGGGCCACAAGATGCTCGGCCCCACGGGCATCGGCGTGCTGGTCGGGCGCCGGGAGGTGCTGGAGTCGATGGAGCCCTTCCTCGGAGGGGGCGAGATGATCTCCAACGTCACCCAGCAGGGCTCCACCTGGGCCGACCTGCCCTGGAAGTTCGAGGCCGGCACGCCGCCCATCGCCGAGGCGATCGGGCTCGGAGCGGCCGCCGACTACCTGACGGCCGTCGGCCTGGACGCCGTGCGCGCCCATGAGGTGGAGCTGACCGCGCACATGCTGGACGCCCTGGCGCAGGTGGACGGGATCACGATCTTCGGCCCGCGCGACGCCGCCGTGCGCGGCGGGGCGGTCTCGTTCAGCCTGCCCGACCTGCACCCGCACGACATCGCGCAGCTGATCGACCAGGAGGGCGTCTGCGTGCGCGCGGGCCACCACTGCGCCAAGCCGCTGATGCGCGTCCTCGGCGTGGGGGCCACGGCCCGCGCGAGCACGTACCTCTACAATTCGGCTGAAGAGATCGACGTATTCGTGCGCGCGCTGGGCAACGCCCGGCTCGCCCTCAAGTAGGGGACGGACCCGTGGGCGGCCTCGACGACCTGTACCAGGACCTGATCCTCGACCACTACCGCCGCAAGCGCGGCGAGGGGTCGCTCGACAGCCCGACCGTGGCCGTCGACCAGAACAACCCGCTCTGCGGGGACGAGATCCACCTCGAGCTCAACATCGTGGACGGCGTCGTCACCGAGATCGCCCATACGGGCGAGGGCTGCTCCATCTCCCAGGCCTCGATGTCGATGATGAGCGAGGCCCTCGTGGGCAAGTCGCTCGACGAGGCGCTCGAGGTGGTCGAGCACTTCCGGATGGTCATGCACGGGTCCGAGCAGGGCGACGAGGACCGCCTCGGCGACGCGATCGCCCTCGAGGGGGTCGCGAAGTACCCGGTGCGCGTCAAGTGCGCGCTGCTCGGATGGATGGCCGCCAAGGACGCGATCCAGACCTATCGGCGCGAGGGCGAGGAGGTGGCGTAGTGGTCACAGAGGACGAGATCCGCACCGCGATGAAGCAGGTGGAGGACCCCGAGCTCGGCGTGAACATCGTCGATCTCGGCCTGCTCTACGGCGTGAACATCGGCGAGGACGGCAAGGTGATCCTCGACATGACGCTGACCTCGATGGGCTGCCCGCTCACCGAGCAGATCCTGGGCGACTCGCGGGCCGCGCTGGAGCCGCTGGACGGCGTGACCGCGGTGGACGTCAACTGGGTCTGGGACCCGCCGTGGTCGCCGGACGCCATGACCGAGGAGGGCAAGTTCCTCATGAAGGTCATGGGCTTTGGCTGAGACGGCCCTGACGCCGGCGGCCGCAGCCGACCGGCCGCTGACCCTCGAGGAGAAGAAGGCCGCCGCCCGGGCCCGTGCCCGCGCCGCGCGCCAGGCCGAGGCCGGCGGCGAGGCCTTCGTCACCATCTCCCCCTCGGCGGCCGCCTACATCCGCGCCTCGGCGGCCGAGCAGGGCCGCCCCGATGGCGTGCGCCTGCGCATCCTGGCCGGCGGCTGCTCCGGCTTGGAGTACAAGCTCGACCTGCTCGAGCCGGGCGAGACGGCGGCCGCGGGCGACCGCGAGGTGGTCTCCAACGGCGTGACGATGCTGATGGACCTCAAGAGCGCGATCCACGTCACCGGGTCGGTGATCGACTACGAGGACGGCCTGCTGCGACGCGGGTTCCGCATCAACAACCCGAACGCCACGTCCACCTGCTCCTGCGGGGACAGCTTCGGGGCCTGAGCGGGGCGGGACGGCGCGCCGGCCACGTCCCGGCGGCGCGCCTCAGGTGGCGGGCGTCGCCAGTCCGTCCTCGGGCGGCGGCGCCGTGTCTAGCTCGGGCAGGCCGTCCACCAGCACCGCGCCCACGGCCGGCGCCGGTGAGGGCGTGGTGGCCGCC
>JAEMRL010000441.1 GCA_016463385.1 Thermoleophilia bacterium | reverse complement strand
CGGCGGGGCCACGGTCTCGTCGGAGGCCGCCGACGTCGTCATCCAGCTCGACCGGGTCGAGCGGGTCGCCGACGCGATCTCCATCGGGCGGCGCTCGCTGGCGATCGCCCGCCAGAGCGTGATCGCGGGCATGTCCCTGAGCGGCGTCGCGATGGTCGTGGCGGCGTTCGGCTACCTGCCGCCGGTCGCCGGGGCCCTCGTCCAGGAGGCGATCGACGTGGCGGTCATCCTCAACGCGCTGCGGGCCCTCGGCGCGGGCGGGCGCTGACGCCCGTCAGTCCCAGGCGCCCGGCGCGACCATCTCCTCGGCGCTGAAGGCGGGCAGCTCCTCGATCGCGGCGAGCAGATGGCGCTCCCAGAGCCCGCGCAGCCTCTCCAGCACCGGCGAGTCGCTCGGGATGCGGGTCTCCTCGATCTCCAGCGAGTCGTTGCGGTAGACGCCGATGTCGTAGGGCGGGCCGACCGACAGGTTCGCCTTCGCCGTGCTCATCATCGAGCCCAGGGCGATCTTGGTGGCCGTCGTCAGGTCGGCGTTGGCGGTCACGGCGAGCTCGAGCATGAACTTGCCGTACTTGCTCTCGCCGATCTGCAGGAAGGGCCGGTCGTCGGAGGCCCGGATGTAGTTGCCCTCCGGGTAGACCAGGAGGATGTCGGCCGGCGACCCGGCGATCTGGCCGCCCAGGATGAAGGTGGCCTTGCCGTGCGCGCCGGACGCGTGGAGCGCCTCGCGGTGGCGCGCGGCGACCTCCTGGCTCACCCGCCCGACGTAGAGCGCCGCCTCGAAGAGCCGGCTGACGGTGGCGAGGCTCTCGCCCTGTCCGGGCTCGCTCATGTCGAGCCGGATCCGGTCGAGCACCTCCTGGGTGGTGGCGAGGTTGCCGGCCGACTCGAGCACGAAGACCCGGTCGGGCGCCGGCCGCAGGACGTGCAGCTTGCGGTAGGTGCTGACGTTGTCCACGCCGGCGTTGGTGCGCGTGTCGGCGAGGAACACGAGGCCCTCGTCGAGGCGGAGCGCGAGGCAGTAGGTCATCCGATGTCCTCGCGCTCGAGCTCGGCGGCGGCGTCCTCGGTGACGAGCCAGGTGAGGCGCCCCGCCGGGCGCAGCCGGCCCGCGGGGATGTCGCGATCGCCGGCGATCGCCCGGCGCACCATCGGCGCCTTCTCGCTCCCCGCAACGACCATCAGCACCTGCCGGGCCGCGTTGATCACGGGCATCGTCATCGAGACCCGCCAGGGCTGGGGCATCTCGGGACGGTGGACCGGCACCATCAGCCGCTCGGTCTCCTCGAGTTCCGGGGCGCCGGGGAAGAGCGAGGCCGTGTGCCCGTCCGGGCCCATTCCGAGCAGCACCAGGTCGAAGACCGGCCACGGCGACCCGGCCACCGAGGTCCGCAGGTCCTCCTCGCCGCGCCGCGCCCCCTCCTCGGGGGGCAGCTCGCCGAGCACGCGGTGCACCTGCGACGGGCGCAGGGGGATCCGGTCGAGCAGGGCCTCGCGGGCCATCCCGTAGTTCGAGCCCTCGGCGTCGGGCGGCACGCAGCGCTCATCGCCGAAGAAGAACTGCACCCGGCCCCACGGGGGGCACCGGCCGGCGAGCTGCTGGTAGGCGGCGCGCGGCGTGGCGCCGCCGGCGAGGGCGATCGTCGCCGTCCCGCTCGTCCGCGCGTCGAGCGCCACGCGCTCGACGCGGGCGGCCGCCTCGTCGGCGAGGGCGGCCAGGTCGGCCACGACGACGATCTCGGTCGCCTCGGTCATCGTCACGCCACCTCCGCGGCGAGGGGGAGCGCTCTCTCGAACGCATGGTCACGGCGCTGCAGCTCCAGCTCGCCGGCGATCAGCCGGCCCCGGTCGAACGCGGGCAGGGCGAGCGCCCGGTCGCGGCCGTCCCGGCCGGGCTCGGTCACGCACACCATCGCTGCCTGACGTTCCTGCATGCGGTCGATCGCGATGCGCCGGTCCCGGGCGGGCATGGCGATCTCCACCCCGAGCACCGCCATCGACCCGGCGCGCGGTCGCAGCGCGACCTCCAGGCGCTCGCCGGCGAGGTCGTGCAGCCAGCCCGCCAGGAGCAGTGCCTCGGCCGTGGGGCCCGCCTCGGGATGGGCGATCGTCGCCCGCACGGGGCCGGCGTCCGGCGCGGCGATCTCGGTGGCGCCGATCATCTGCACGATCATCTGGCGCCAGGGGGTGATGGCCGCCCAGGCGAGGTCGGTCACCGCGGCGGCGAGGGCATCGACGCCACCGTGAGCACCAGCTGCCGCCTGAGCGGCG
>JAEMRL010000080.1 GCA_016463385.1 Thermoleophilia bacterium | reverse complement strand
CCGCGGCCGACGCCCCGCCCGACGTCTCACCGGCAGGACGCGGCCCCTTCCCGCTGATCGTCGGCGGGGGCCTCGTGCTGGTGGCCGTGGTGGTCGCCGTGGCCTTCCTCACCGGCACGTCCGACGACCTGCCGTGGGGCGCGCTGATCGGGGTCGTGGTGATCCTCGGGGCGATGGCCGTCACGGCCCGCAGGCGCGAGCGCCGCATGCGGGACGCGTTCCCCGACGACGACTGATCGGGTCCGCCATCACGCGCCGGAACGGGCGGGTTTGGCGAATCTGGCGGGCGGGGAGTCTGGAGCGCTGTAGCCGTACCCCGAAGGGGGTTTCGCGCGGTGGGTGACATGGGAAAAGATCGTGTCGATCGGCACAATCCGAGAGGTGGTCTCATGGCAGAGGCAACGCGTGGCAAGACCGGGTGGCGCGAGGGCCAGATGGGGGAGCTCCTGTCGGAGTTCCTCGGCACCGCCGTCCTGATCATGTTCGGTACGGGCGTGGTGGCGATGGCCGTGGCCGGCCTGCCGCAGTCCGGGCGCGGGGATGGGACGATCAGCAATGGTGACTGGCTGCTCATCACATTCGGATGGGGCATGGCGGTCATCATGGGCGTCTACGTCGCAGGCGGCATCAGCGGGGCGCACATCAACCCCGCCGTCACCATCGCCCTCGCGCTCAAGCGCGGGTTCGCATGGGCCAAGGTGCCCGGATACATCGTCGCGCAGGTGCTCGGCGCCTTCGTGGGCGCCGCCATCGTCTACCTGAACTACTACGACGCGATCAGCGCGGCAGAGGACGCGGCGGGCGTCGGCAGCAAGGACGCGAGCACGGTCGGGATCTTCGTGACCGGACCCGCGGGTTATTTCGACAACTACTGGGGCCCGGTGATCAGCGAGATCACCGGCACGATGCTCCTTATCATCATCGTGTTCGCGGTGATCGACCTGATGAACATCCCCCCGAAGGCCAACCTCGGCGCGATCGTCATCGGCTTCGGCGTGATGGCCATCGGCATGTCCTTCGGCGCCAACTCGGGCTACGCGATCAACCCGGCCCGCGACTTCGGCCCGCGCCTGTTCACGGCCGTGGCCGGATGGGGCGAGGCGGCCTTCCCCGGAGACACCGGCGGAACGCTCGGCGTCTACTTCTGGGTCCCGATCGTGGCACCCATCATCGGCGCCGTGATCGGCGCGTTCGTCTACGACTTCTTCATCAACGACGTCCTGAAGGCCCGGATGAAGGCCGCTGACCCCAACCTCACGCAGCGCGGCGAGGTGGCGGAGGACGATCTCTGATGAAGAAGCTCATCAACGATCCGGCCGATGTCGTCGCGGAGTCCCTCAGGGGCTTCGCGGCGGCGCACGCCGACCTCGTGCGCGTCAACGCCGACCCGGCGTACGTGGTCAGGGCCGACGCGCCGGTGAAGGGCAAGGTCGGGATCCTCTCGGGCGGGGGCTCGGGTCACGAGCCGATGCACGGCGGATTCGTCGGGCGCGGGATGCTCGACGTGGCCTGCCCGGGCGAGGTCTTCACCTCGCCCACGCCCGACCAGATGCTCGAGGCGACCAAGGCGGTCGACGGCGGCGCGGGCGTGCTGCACATCGTCAAGAACTACACCGGCGACATCCTCAACTTCGAGATGGCGGCCGACCTCGCCCGCGAGGAGGGCATCGAGATCGAGGCCGTCATCACCAACGACGACGTCGCGGTGCAGGACAGCCTCTACACGGCCGGCCGCCGCGGCGTGGGCGTCACGGTCCTCGCCGAGAAGATCGTCGGCGCGGCCGCCGAGGAGGGTCAGGATCTCGCGGCCGTGGCCGAGCTCTGCCGCCGGGTGAACGCCGAGGGCCGCACGATGGGCATGGCCCTCACCTCCTGCACCGTGCCCGCCGCCGGCAAGCCCACCTTCGAGCTGGGCGAGCAGGAGATGGAGATCGGGATCGGGATCCACGGCGAGCCCGGCCGCGAGCGGCTGCCCCTGGCCTCGGCCAAGGAGATCGTGGAGCGCCTGGCCGGCCCGGTGATCGACGACCTGCCCTTCGCCTCGGGCGACCGGGTGCTGGCGTTCGTCAACGGGATGGGCGGCACGCCGCAGATCGAGCTGTACCTCGTCTACAACGAGCTCGCGCAGCTCCTGGAGGCGCGCGGCATCACGATCGCGCGCAACCTCGTCGGCTCGTACATCACCTCGCTCGAGATGGCCGGGTGCTCGATCACCCTGCTGCGGCTCGACGACGAGCTCATCCGCCTCTGGGACGCGCCGGTGCTCACCGCCGGGCTGCGGTGGGGCGCATGAGCGATGGCGCGGCCATCACCGTCGATGAGGTCGTGGCCTGGCTGCGCGACTTCGCCGCGGTGATGGCGCGGGAGAAGGACGCGCTGACGGCGCTCGACTCGGCGATCGGCGACGGTGACCACGGCATCAACATGGACCGCGGCATGCGCGCGGTCATGGAGAAGGTGGACGCCGCCACGCCGGCCGACGTCCCGGCCCTCATGAAGACGGTCGGGATGGCGCTGATCTCGAAGGTGGGAGGGGCGGCGGGCCCGCTGTACGGCACGCTCTTCCTGCAGTTCGGCTCGGCGGCCGGGCCCGACGGGCTGACACCCGACGGCTGGGCCGCGTGCCTGGCCGCCGGCGTCGCCGGCGTGCGGGCGCGGGGCAAGGCCGAGCTCGAGGACAAGACGATGGTGGATGCACTCCAGCCGGCCGCCGACGCGGTCAGCGCGGCGCTCGGGGAGGGGGCGTCCTTCGCGGACGCGCTCGCCCGGGGCGCCGACGCGGCGGAGGAGGGTGCCCGGGCCACCATCCCGCTGGTCGCCCGCAAGGGCCGCGCCAGCTACCTCGGCGAGCGCAGCGCAGGACACCAGGACCCGGGTGCCACATCGAGTGCCCACCTCGTGCGGTCCGCCGCACGGATGTGGGCCGTATAACGACGGATCGGAGAGACGACGTGGCCAAGTACGTAGGCGCGATCGACCAGGGCACCACCAGCAGCCGTTTCATGATCTTCGACCACGGCGGCAAAGTGGCCGGCATCGCCCAGAAGGAGCACGACCAGATCTATCCCAAGCCCGGCTGGGTCGAGCACGACCCCGCCCAGGTCTGGGCGCGCACCGAGGAGGTCATCGGCGAGGCCCTGGAGTCGACGGGCATCGGCAAGGACGACCTCGCCGCGATCGGCATCACCAACCAGCGCGAGACGGCCGTCGTCTGGGACCGCAACACCGGAGAGGCCGTCTACAACGCCATCGTCTGGCAGGACACGCGCACCGACGTCATCTGCGACAAGCTGATGGCCGACGGCGGCCAGGACCGCTTCCGGGCGAAGACCGGCCTGCCGATCGCGACCTACTTCTCCGGGCCCAAGGTGCGCTGGATCCTCGACAACGTGGACGGCGCCCGGGCGAAGGCCGAGGCCGGCGACCTGATGTTCGGCAACATGGACACCTGGGTGATCTGGAACCTCACCGGCGGCACGGACGGCGGCCTCCACATCACCGACGTCTCCAACGCCAGCCGCACGCTGCTGATGGACCTCGCGACGCTGCAGTGGGACGACGAGCTGCTCGAGATCATCGGCGTGCCGCGCTCGATGCTCCCGGAGATCCGCTCCTCGAGCGAGGTCTACGGCGAGGCGGCCGTCGAGGCGGTGAAGGGCGTGAAGGTGGCCGGCGACCTCGGCGACCAGCAGGCGGCGCTCTTCGGCCAGACCTGCTTCGCGGTGGGCGAGGCGAAGAACACCTACGGCACCGGCAACTTCCTGCTGCTGAACACCGGCACCGAGGCCGTCCAGTCGAAGAACGGCCTGATCACCACGGCCGCGTACCGGATCGGCGACCAGCCGGCGGTCTACGCCCTCGAGGGCTCGATCGCCATCACCGGGGCGCTCGTGCAGTGGCTGCGCGACAATCTGAAGATGATCAAGGCCGCGCCGGAGGTCGAGGAGCTGGCGATGTCGGTCGAGAACAACGGCGGCGTCTACTTCGTGCCGGCGTTCTCGGGCCTCTTCGCCCCGTACTGGCGCAGCGACGCGCGCGGCGTGATCGCCGGCCTGACCCGGTTCGTCAACGAGGGCCACATCGCCCGCGCGGTGCTCGAGGCGACGGCGTACCAGAGCCGCGAGGTGGTGGAGGCGATGAACGCCGACTCGGGCGTGAAGCTCGAGTCGCTCAAGGTGGACGGCGGCATGGTGCAGAACGACCTGCTCATGCAGTTCCAGGCCGACCTCCTCGACGTGGACGTGATCCGGCCCGCCGTGGCCGAGACCACCGCGCTCGGCGCGGCCTACGCCGCCGGCCTCGCCGTCGGCTTCTGGGCCGAGCAGGAGGACCTGCGCGAGAACTGGGTCGAGGACAAGCGCTGGAGCCCGACGATGGATCCCGAGCAGCGCGAGCGCGAGTACCGCCACTGGAAGAAGGCGGTCACCAAGTCGTTCGACTGGGTGGAGAAGGAGGACCAGGAATAGTCACGCACGAGTGTGACGTCCTGGTCATCGGCGGCGGCGCGACCGGCCTCGGGGTCGTTCGCGACGCCGCCGTGCGGGGCTACCGGACGATCCTGGTCGAGCGCGTCGACCTCGGGCAGGGCACGACCGGCCGGTTCCACGGCCTGCTCCACTCGGGCGGCCGCTATGTGATCTCCGACGAGCGCTCGGCCACCGAGTGCGCCGAGGAGAGCGCGATCGTGAAGCGGATCGCCGCCGAGGCGGTCGAGGACACCGGCGGCCTCTTCGTCACCACGCCGGCCGACGACCCGGGCTACGCCGACCGCTTCCTGGCCGCGTGCCTGAAGACCGGCGTGCCGGTGCAGGAGATACCGGCCGCCGAGGCCCTGCGGCGTGAGCCGCGCCTCAACCCGGGCATCTCCCGGGCCTTCGAGGTGCAGGACGGGGCGGTCGACGCCTGGAAGCTGCTGTGGGGCAACGCCCGCTCGGCCCAGGAGCACGGGGCGGCGATCCTCTCCTACCACTGGGTCACCGAGGTGATCCGCGAGGGCGACCGGGTCGCCGGCGTGATCGCCCGCGACAACCGGGCCGGCGAGATGGTGCGCATCGAGGCCGCCTTCGTGATCAACGCGGGAGGCGTCTGGGCGGGCGAGATCGCCGACATGGCCGACTGCCCGGGCGTCACCGTCGTGCCCGGCAAGGGGATCATGATCGCCATGAACCACCGGCTGGTGCGCACGGTGGTCAACCGCTGCGAGCACCCCGGCGACGGCGACATCCTCGTCCCGATCCGGACCGTCTGCGTCATCGGCACCACCGACGTGAAGGCCGACAGCCCCGACGACTACTCCATCGGGCGCGACGAGGTGCAGCAGATGCTCGACGCGGGCGAGGTGATCGTGCCCGGCTTCCGCCAGGCGCGCGCCCTGCACGCCTGGACCGGCGCCCGCCCCCTCTTCAAGGACGAGCGCGCGGGCGAGGGCGGCGAGGACACCCGCCACATGAGCCGCGGTCTGGCGCTCGTCGATCACCTGCGCCGCGACGGGGTGTCGGGCTTCCTGACGATCACCGGCGGCAAGCTGACCACCTACCGGCTCATGGCCGAGACCGTCGTCGACGCGATGGTCGAGCAGATGGGCGATTCGCGACCCTGCACCACCGCCACCGAAGCCCTCCCCGGCTCGGAGGACGGGCGCCACTACTGGCTCGGCTCGCGCCTCGCCGCCCAGGAGGAGGCGATGGCCGACGACCAGCTGGTCTGCGAGTGCGAGCTGATGCCGCGCCGCAAGCTAGTGGAGGCGGCCCGGCGGCGGCCCGGGATGACGCTCGACGACGTGCGCCGGGCGCTGCGCCTCGGGATGGGGCCCTGCCAGGGCGGCTTCTGCACCTACCGCGCCACGGGCATCCTCCACGGCCTCGGGGACGCGGAGACCGAGCGCGCCGACGAGCTGCTGCTCACCTTCCTCCAGCACCGCTGGCTGGGCCTCGAGCCGATCCTCTACGGCGACCAGATGCGCCAGGCCTGCCTGGACGACTGGATCTTCCAGGGGACGCTCGACGTCGAGCACCTCCCCGTGACCGTGCCCACATGAGGCGCGCCGTCGTGATCGGTGCGGGGCTCGCGGGCCTCGTCGCCGGGGTGCGCCTGGCCGAGGGCGGGATGCGCGTGACCATGGTCGCCAAGGGCGTCGGCAGCCTCACCCTGTCGCCCGGCGTCATCGACGTTCTGGGCTACGCGCCGGGCCGGGTGGACTCCCCGCGCGAGGCCCTCGGCGCGTTCGTCGCCGAGCGGCCGGACCACCCCTATGCCCGGATCGGCGCCGACGCGCTCGAGGAGGCGCTGGCGTGGTTCACCGACCGCGTGCCGCAGATGCGCTACAGGGGCGACGGCCCGCGCAACCTGCTGCTTCCGACCGCCGTGGGCGTGCCGCGGCCGACGGCGCTCGCGCCGGCGTCGATGGCCGGCGCCGACCTCCGCGGCGGCGGCCGGTTCGTCGTCGTCGGGCTCTCGGGCCTCAAGGACTTCTTCCCGCGGCTGCTGGCCGACAACCTGGCGCGCGCCGATCTGCCGAGTGGCGCCATGGTCGGCGCGCGCCACGCGGAGATCACCGCATCCCCGCGCCCGGGGCGGGCCGACGTGGCCGGCCAGGTCTATGCGCGGGCGCTCGACGATCCGGCCTTCCGCGGTGAGTTCGCCGCGGCGCTGCGCGGCCTGGCCGAGCCCGGCGAGACCATCCTCCTGCCGGCGGTCCTCGGCATGGCGCGCGCCGGGGAGGTGTTCGACGAGCTGCAGGAGCGCGTCGGCGCCCCGATCGCCGAGGTCCCGACCGTGCCGCCGTCGGTGGCCGGCATGCGGCTCAACACCGAGCTCACCGGGGCGTTCGCCCGGGCCGGCGGACGGGTGGTGCTGGGCGTCGAGGCGGTCGGCGCGACCGGCTCCGACGGGCGCATCTCGGAGGTCCTCGTCCGCGACGCCGCCCGCACGCGCGCGCTCCCCGCCGACGCGGTGGTGCTCGCGACCGGCGGCTTCTCGGCCGGCGGGATCGCGCTCGACTCGTATGGCGGCCTTCACGAGGTGGTCCTCGACCTCCCCGTGGCCGGCCCGCCCGCGGGCGTGGCACCTCTCAGCGAGCGGCACCTCGATCATCAGCCCCTGATGGCGTCCGGCGTGGCGGTCGACGGGATGCTGCGTCCCGTGGGCCCCGGCGGGGAACCTGTCTGGGACAACCTGCACGCGGCGGGCACGATCGTGGCCGGTGCCGAGCCGTGGCGCGAGAAGTCGGGTGAGGGCATCGCCATCGCCGGCGGATTCCGGGCCGCCGGCGCCATCCTGGAGGAGACATGACCCACCCGCTGCACGAGCTGATGCGCGACTCGCTCGACCACTGCGTCAAGTGCACGATCTGCGAGACCTACTGCCCGGTCGCGGCGGCCACCCCCCTCTTCCCCGGACCCAAGTACGTCGGGCCGCAGGCCGAGCGCTACCGGGGGGGCGACGCCAACGCCGACGCCTCGCTCGACTACTGCTCGAGCTGCGGCATCTGCACCCAGGTCTGCCCGCAGGGCGTGAAGATCGCCGAGATCAACTCGCAGGCCAAGGCCGAGCTGGCCCAGAGGCGCGGCGTGTCGTTGCGCGACCGGCTGATCGCGCGGCCGACGCTGGCGGGCTGGATGGGCGCGCCGGTGTGGCCGGTGGCCAATTGGACGACGAGCTTCGGCCCGTTCCGCCTGCTGCTGGAGAAGGTGCTCCGCATCCACCGCAAGGCGCCGATGCCGCGGTGGGCCGGCCGCACCTTCCAGAGCCGCACCCGGTCCCGCCGGAAGGCGCCGGACCCGGCCGCGCCCCAGCGCAAGGTGGTCTTCTTCCACGGGTGCGCGGCCAACTTCTACGAGCCCGGCACCGCGTCGATGGCGGTGCAGGTGCTCGAGCACAACGGCCTCGAGGTGATCATCCCCAAGCAGGGCTGCTGCGGCCTGCCGCTCCAGAGCAACGGGCAGTACGACGCCGCGAGGGCCTACGTGCGCCGCCTGGCCGCGCAGCTGGCGCCCTACGCGCGCGCCGGGCACGACATCGTCGCGACCTCGACCAGCTGCGGGTTGATGCTCAAGCGCGAGGCCCACGAGATCCTCGGCGTGGACGACGACGACCTCAGGGTCGTCTCGGAGCGCATGTTCGACATCTGCGAGTACCTGGTGATGCTCGACGAGCGCGGCGAGCTGAAGCGCGACATGCAGCCGGTGGACATGGAGGTGCCCTACCACGCCCCCTGCCAGCAGCGCGGGCACGGCGTGGGCACCCCGGCGATGGAGCTGATGGCCATGGTCCCCGGCCTGCGGGCGAGCCAGGTGGACGCCGTCTGCTGCGGCGTCGCCGGCACCTACGGGCTGAAGGCGGAGAAGTACGACATCGCGATGGAGGTCGGCCGCTCCCTCTTCGACCAGGTCCGCGCCTCCGGCGCCGCGCTGTCGGTGTGCGACTCGGAGACGTGCCGCTGGCAGATCGCGGCGGCGACCGACCGGCCGTCGGTGCACCCGGTGGAGATGCTGCACCGGGCGTACGGGCTGGGGTGACGCGGTGGGCGCGCCCGTCGTCGGCCTGGTGATCGTGTCGCACAGCGCGCGCCTGGCCGAGGGCGTGGTCGAGCTGGCTCGCGAGATGGCGGGGGCGGACGTCCCCATCGCCGCCGCGGGGGGGCTCGACGAGCCCGGCGACCCGATCGGCACCGATGCCGTGCGGGTGATGGCGGCCGTCGAGGAGGTGACCGGCGACGGGCGCTCGGCCCTGGTGCTCATGGACCTCGGCTCGGCCGTGCTGAGCGCCGAGACCGCGCTCGACCTGCTCGACGAGGACGTGCGCGCACGCACGCTCCTCTGCGAGGCGCCGCTGGTGGAGGGCGCGGTGGCCGCCGCGGCGGCGGCGCGTGCCGGCGGCTCCCTGGACGACGTCGCGCGCGAGGCGCGCAACGGGCTGGCCGGCAAGGCCGCCCACCTCGGCACCGCGCCCGCGCAGCAGCTTGCCGATCTCGGAGAACTCGCAGCC
>JAEMRL010000079.1 GCA_016463385.1 Thermoleophilia bacterium | reverse complement strand
CAGGGCGCAGTGGACCTTCGGACCGTCCATCGCTGCGCAGACCACCTGGTCACGGGACGGAAGCAGGCACTGCGCACGGGAACCCTCCGGTCTCGCGGACGTGACCGTCCCATGTGGCCGTCCCTTGCAGCGCACTGCACTCGGTGTTTCTCAGGCCATCCCCGCCGCAAGGCGGTGCCTGAAGATGCAAATCGGCCCGACCAAGGGCCGATTTGCCGCCCTGATCTCCCCGCAAGAGGGAGATCAGTGCGTCGACGCACGTCCCGCGCACGGATTCGTCCGACCGCACAGACGATCACGTGGCGCCACCCGCTCTGAGGAAGCGCCCCGCCGGGCCGGCCGGCGAGGGCGCCCTCAGTGGCGGTCGGGGACGTCCAGCACGAAGCGGCTGCCGACGCCCTCTCGGCTCTCCACGCGGACGTCGCCGCCGAGGGCCCGGGCCAGCTGGCGGCTGATGGCCAGGCCGAGGCCGCTGCCGCGGCGGCCGTCGGGGGTCTCCTGCGACTGGAACGCCTCGAAGATGCGCTCCTGCTCGGAGGCCGGGATGCCGGGGCCCGTGTCGGTGACCGAGGCGCGGAAGCCCCCGCCGGGCCGCTCGTGACCCTCGAGCCGCACCGTGCCGCCGCGCGGGGTCCAGTGGATCGCGTTGTCGAGCAGGTTGCTCACGATGCGCTGCACGCGCGACTCGTCGGTGACGAGCGGCCGGAGGGGCTCGATGCCCCGCTCGAAGGCGACGCCGCGGGTGATCGCCTCGGCCTGCATGGCGTCGAACGCCCGGTCGAGCACGCCCGCCGGCTCGACCGAGGACAGGTCGAGGTCGAACCGCTCGGCGTCGAGCCGCGCCAGGTCGAGCAGGTCGGCCACGAGCGACTCGAGGCGCGCGGCCTCGCCCTCGATCGCCGCGAGCGAGCGCGGGACGGCGTCGGCCGGCACCACCCCGTCGGAGAGGGCCGCCGCGTGTCCGCGGATGGCCGTGAGCGGCGTGCGAAGGTCGTGGGTGACGCGCATGAGGAACTCTCGGGTCTCGCCCTCGCGCTCGGCCAGCCGGCGCACCATCAGGTTGAAGTCGGAGGCCAGCTCGTCGAGCTCCTGGGTGCCGGTGGGCCCGAGCTCGGTGCGCAGGTCGCCCCCGGCGACCCGGTGCGTCGCGGCCTGCATGGCGGTCAGTGGCCGCGTCGTACGGCTCGTGAGCAGCAGCGTCAGCAGCAGCGCGACCCCGAGTCCGAGCCCGGCCGCGGTGAAGACCCGCGAGGCCACGTCGGGCCACGCGGAGGCGAGCTCCCCCGGGGGGCGCGCCAGCAGGATGGCACCGACCGCCTCGTCGCCCAGGTAGACGGCCGCGGCGGAGGCCTCTGTCGGCCGCGACTCGCCTGGCAGGGTGAAGTCGATGCGCTGCACCTCCTCCCGCTCCAGGAGGCCGTAGTCGATCTCGCGCGCCGCCACGGACGGGATCTCCCCCGTGGGGTGCTCGCCACCCGGGGTGAGCTGGAGCCCGGAGTAGTAGAGCTGCGCGTTGGGGGCGACGAGCGCCTGGAGGTTGCTCGGGCGGATGAAGGTGAACTCGACGCCGCGCGCGAGCTGGCGCTCGGCCTGCTCGCTGACGATGCCCGCCAGCGCCTTCGCCTGGCGGTCGAGCTCGGCCCGGGCGACGGCCTGGGACTGCGAGCGGATCAATCCCCCGCCGACCGCCGCGAACACCGCGGCCGCCGCGATCAGGCCCACCGCCGCCGCCAACACGAGGCGCCCCCGCAGGGTGCGCCAGGGCCGCGGGAGGGACCGGATCACCGTTTGGCGGGGACCTTGTAGCCGGTTCCCCAGACGGTCTGGATCGGGCACGCGTCGCCGAGCTTGCGACGCAACTGCCGCACGTGGACGTCGATCGTGCGGCTGTCGCCGAGGAAGGTGAAGCCCCACACCCGCTCGAGCAGCTGCTCGCGGGTCAGCACCAGCCCGCGGTTCTCGATCAGCGTGACGAGGAGGTCGAACTCCTTCGGGGTCAGCTGGACGGCCTCTCCCTCCACGAACACCTCGCGACCGCCGACCTCGATGCGCAGCGGGCCGCTCTCGATGGTCACCGGCTCCGGCTGGGCCGACGCCTGACTGCGCCCCTCCGCGCGGCGGAGCACCGCGCGGACGCGCGCCACCAGCTCCCGCGGGTTGAAGGGCTTGGTGATGTAGTCGTCGGCGCCGAGCTCCAGGCCGACCACCTTGTCGACGGCGTCGTCGCGGGCGGTCAGCATGATGATCGGCGTGTGGCCGTTGCGGCGCAGGCGCTTGGTGATCTCGTAGCCGTCCATGCCGGGCAGCATCAGGTCGAGGATCACCAGGTGCGGGGGCTCGGCCTCGGCGAGGCGGAGCCCGTCGTCGCCGCGCTCGGCGACGGTCACGGCGAAACCCGCCGCCTCCAGGTACATGCGCGCGAACGAGGCGATGTTGGGCTCGTCCTCGACGATCAGGACTCGCTGGCGATCGTCCGGGGGAGCCATCGGCGCCCGATGGTAGTCGCGCGGCGTGGCGCGGTCCACCATCGACGCACCGCGCGCCCGCGCCGTCGGGGCGCCGAGACGGGCCGGGGGGGACAGTGCGGAGCTCATGACAGGCCGCGCGCGGACGCGCCGGCCCGGGTGGTCAGTGCTGCGGAACCGCCGCTGGCGAGCATCGTGTGCACCGTTCTGCGCTCCTTCGTCGGGCGGAGGCGGAGGAGGAGGGGGCCACGGCGAACCAGGTGCGCGCCCAGCTCTTCTCCGGATCGGAGTTGAGCGTGTAGACGCCGGTCCCCAGCAGCTTCGCGCGCCCGTTGCCGGCGACCGAGAAGGAAAGGTCGACCCCGAGGACGGTCACCGTGAGGTTGGACCCCTTCACGAAGAGCAGCCCCGCCGCCTGACGCACCCGGACGACGCGCACGCGCCCCCGGGAGAACTGCTGCGGCTGACCGGCCAGGTGCGCTTGCGCGTCGCCGGCCCGGTCGAGGATGACCACCGACCCCCATTCGGGGATGGTCCCGTACACCGACATCCGGCCGACGACCGTCATCGCCCCGCTGCCCGAGGCGGCGAGCTGCGCCGAGGGGACCCGGTTGCCCGTCCGCTTGGAGTGGGCGTTCTTCGCCTCGGCCAGCGCGGGGACCAGCAGCATGAGGACGACGACGATGGTCAACGCGCGACGGATCACTCCACCTCCAGTGACCGGTGGCCCGATGGGCGCACCGTGATGGGGTGGATCGTGAGTCGCTCGAATGTGGGGCCCGCGGTGGATGGGTAAGAGGTTTGCGTCACTCTGTTCGCAATGTGTGAGGGAGGCGCGGGAGCCGGTTCCGCGGGTCAGGGCTGGAGCTTCACTCCCTCGGTCACGGTGACGCTCGGGGACTCGAGCTTCACGCCCTCCTCGACGGTCGGCCCGGGGGCCGCCGCGGGTGCCGGTGCCTGCGCGCCGGGCTGGTCGCCCTCGGGCACCGGACGCGGGCCGCTCTCCATGTACGCCCACACGATCTCCCCGCAATCGGGGCATGTCGGGAGGGTGCCGCGGTTGCGGATCTGGAACTGGCACGCGACGCAGGCGTAGGTGCCCTGCACCTTCTGCCCCGCGTGGAAGCACGGCTTGCCCAGGCGGCGCTCGGCCTCCTCGGCGCCCTCCTTGGGGCTCAGGTTGGTCCGTCCGGCACGGCCGCCGGGTCCGCCCCCGGGGCCACCCGCCTGACGACGCTGAGGTGGCAGACTTCCCATTCGAACTCCCCGCTCGTCGCCGTTCGGGTGGGCAGCGCGCGCCCGCCCGCGAGGCGTATCGTTGTCATCCGTGAGCTTACCGCTCCCGGGCCCCGCAGCCGAGCCGCGGGTCGTCGGGAACACCGGACGCAGAACGCCCCGCGCACGGCGGTCCGCCCGGAGCCGTAGACCACCCACCACCGCGGGACATCAGACACATCCGAGTCGCCCTGGCACAGCTGAACACCGTCGTCGGAGACATCGACGGCAACGCCGAGATGATCGCGGCGGCCCTCGCCGACGCCGCCGGCGCCGGCGCTGACGTGACCCTCGTGCCGGAGCTCGCCATCACGGGGTACCCGCCGGAGGACCTCCTGCTGCGGCCGGCCTTCGCGGCGTCCGCGCGCGAGGCCCTCGACCGCGTGGCGGCCACGGTGCGGACCGGCGTCGCCGTGATCGGGTTCCCCGAGTGGAACGGCGACTGCCACAACGCGGCGGCGGTGGTGGCCGACGGCCGCGTCCAGGCCGTCTACCACAAGCGTTTCCTGCCCAACTACGGCGTGTTCGACGAGGCCCGCTACTTCCGCGCCGGCGACGCCCCGATGGTGCTGGAGGTCAACGGCACCAGGATCGGCCTCGCCGTCTGCGAGGACATCTGGTACCCCAGCCCGGTCGCCTCCGATCTCGCCGCCGCCCGGGTGGACCTCGTCTGCTGCATCTCGGCCTCGCCCTACCACCGGGGCAAGGGCGACCGCCGGGAGGCGATGCTCGCCACCCGGGCCGACGACTGCGCGGCCGCCCTCGCCTTCTGCAACCAGGTGGGCGGCCAGGACGAGCTGGTCTTCGACGGGCGCTCGGCCGTCTTCGACGCCTCCGGCGAGCTCGTGGCGCGCGCCCCCCAGTTCGCGGCCCATCTCCTGATCGCCGACATCGACCCCGGCATGTCCGCCCGCCGCCGGCTCCGCGAGCCCCTCTCGCGCCGCCTGCCCGGCGCCCCGCCCGAGCGCACCCTGCGCATCGTCGCCCGGGCTCCGGAGCCCGCCGCGCCCGTCGCCCCGGTGCGCGCGGACGCGCTCCGCGACGAGGCCGAGGTGTGGGCAGCGCTCGTGGTCGGCATCCGCGACTACGTGGGCAAGAACGGCTTCCCGGGCGTGCTGATCGGCCTCTCGGGCGGCATCGACTCCGCCCTCACCGCCGCGCTCGCGGCCGACGCCCTGGGCCCGGAGCGCGTGACCGGGGTGGCGCTGCCGTCGGCCCACTCCTCGCCGGTGAGCCTCGCGGGCGCCGAGGCGCTCGCCGAGTCGCTGGCGATCCGCCTGATCGCCGTCCCGATCTCCGCGGTCGTGGACGCCTTCGAGGACGCCCTCGCCGAGCCGCTCGCCGGCCGGCCGCCCGACATCACCGAGGAGAACCTGCAGGCCCGCGCCCGCGGCACCCTCCTGATGGCGCTCTCCAACAAGCTCGGCCCGCTCGTTCTGGCGACCGGCAACAAGAGCGAGATGTCGGTCGGCTACAGCACGCTCTACGGCGACATGGTCGGCGGCTTCGCGCCGCTGCGCGACCTCTCCAAGACCTGGGTCTACCGGCTCAGCCGCTGGCGCAACGCCTCCGAGGGGCGCGAGGTGATCCCCGAGGAGACGATCCAGCGCCCGCCCACGGCCGAATTGCGACCCGACCAGCTCGACACGGACAGCCTTCCCCCGTATGACGTGCTGGATGCGATCCTCGAGGGATACGTCGAGCGCGGGCTCGAGCCGGGTCAGATCGTCGGACAGGGACATCCGGAGCGGGTCGTCGCCGACGTGATCCGGATGGTCGACCGGGCCGAGTACAAGCGGCGCCAGGGGCCGGTCGGGATCAAGATCACTCCAAGGGCATTCGGGCGCGACCGTCGAATGCCCATCACGAGCCGTCATGTCCAGTAACCGCATCAGCCGCCGCACCGCGGCCCTCGCCGCCGCCCTCACGCTCTGCGGAGCCGCTTTCACGGCCACGGCAGCCGCCGCGCCCGGCCCGGCCAAGCCCGCGCCCGGCACCGCCGCCGGCGCCGCGCCGCGGGTGGAGTTCGCACGCACGCTGCCCGGCGCCTCGCGCCTGCTGGTGACGTTCAGCGACGCCCCCTCCCGCGCCACCGCCGAGTCGCGCCTCGCCGGCCTCGGCGAGCTCGCGCCGGTCGTCCCCGAGGCCGGCGTCTGGGGCCTGTCGCCGGCGGCACCCGCGTCGGCCCGCGAGCGCGCGCTGACGCGCGCCCGGGTGGCGGGCGCCGAGTGGTCGCTCACCCGGCGCACCGCCGACCGTCCCGCGCCGCCCACGGCACCGGGGGCCGCGCCGGCGGTCACCGACCCGTTCTTCACGCCCGCGTCGCAGTGGGGCCTCCTCGGGGGGTCCACCTGGGGCGCCGACCTGATCACCCTCGGCCCGCGTCCGGCGATCGCCATCCTCGACAGCGGCGTCGACACGACCCACGAGGAGTGGGGCGGACCGGCCAGCCCGCTGGTCGCCCCCCGTAGCACCCTCCGCGGTGACGCGGACGCCGGCGACCACGGGCTCTCGGGACACGGCACCCACGTGGCCGGCATCGCCGCCGCGCCGGCCAACGGCGTCGGCATCGTCGGCGTCGCGCCGGCCGTCGCCGCCGCCGCCCCCGTCATCCCGGTGCAGATCGCCGACCGCGACGGCAGCAGCACCGACGAGACGATGATGCGCGGCATCCGCCATGCGGTCCTCAACGGCGCGAAGGTGATCAACATCTCGGCCGGCGGACCGGGCTACTCGCAGGCCTTCCAGGACACCGTCTTCTGGGCCACGGCCCGCGGTGCGCTGATCGTCGCCTCGGTCGGCAACCAGGGCCAGGACGTCAACGCGCTGAACTTCCCCGCCGGCTACCGCCGCGTCCTCGGCGTGGGCGCGCAGTGCGACGGGATCGTGACCTTCGACTGCCCGCGGCCCTTCGGCGCCGCGACCTTCTCGAACCACAACCGCACGGTCGACGTGATCGCCCCGGGCGTCAACATCCTCTCGAGCGTGCCGCGGCGGGTGAACGAGCGCGTCGTCGCCCCCGGCTACGCCCTCAAGGACGGCACCTCGATGGCGGCGCCCTACGTCGCCGGCGTGGCGGCCCTGGTGCAGGCCGCGAACGGGGGCGCCCTCAGCCCCTACCAGCTCGCCCGCCACCTGAAGAACACCGCGACCGACATCGGCACCTCCGGCCGCGACAACACGAGCGGCTTCGGCGTCGTCAACCCGCGGGCGGCCGTCTCCCTGCAGGGCCCCGAGGACGACACGGCCGAGGTCAACGACGACATCAAGTGGCTCGCCGGCCCGACGCGCCTCAACGAGGGCGGGCAGCCGCTGGTGATCACGGCGAGCGCCGACCAGTTCGAGGACTCCGAGGACGTCTATGCGGTGCGTCTCAAGCGCGGCGAGCGCCTGCGGGTGGTCCTCACCCACGGCAAGCCGCGCCTCGACCTCTACCTCTGGGACCCCGGCACCCGCACGGTGGGCACCGAGAACGGCAACCTCGAGCGGCACCTGATCGACTACCGGCCGGGCACGCGCCCGACCGGGGTGATCGTCTACCGCGCGCGGCGCGCCGGGGTCCATTACGTCGACGTATTCGCGCGGCGCGGCGGCGGCCCCTACACGCTCCGCCTCACCCGGCAGCCCTGATGCCGACCGGCCCCCACGCCGTCCTGGTCTACGACTACGTGGCCGACATCCTCGAGCGCCGCGGGGAGTACCGCGAGTCCCACCTGGCCCGCATCGACGAGTGGATCGCCTCCGGCTCGATGCTCTCGGCCGGCGCGCTCGGCGACCCCCCGACCGGCGCGCTGTTCGTGTTCGGTGACGTCCCCGAGG
Organism: Thermoleophilia bacterium; assembly: GCA_016463385.1. GTDB lineage: Bacteria > Actinomycetota > Thermoleophilia > Miltoncostaeales > Miltoncostaeaceae > Miltoncostaea. Next base: position 1,454 of record JAEMRL010000079.1, on the reverse strand, counting down.
GTGAGATCGCCCGCTACGCCGACGGCGACCCCTACGTCGTCGCGGGCCTGGTCACCGCCCGCCGCATCGAGCCCTGGACGGTCGTCCGCTCGCGCGACTGACCCGCGGGGGCCCGCGGGCCGCCCGGAAGGGTCGAAGGACATCGCCCCGGCGGGTCTCGCGAGGCCTCCGGTCGGATAGGTTGCGGTTGTGACGACCGCATTCGTCCACGCCGAGGGCGGACCGACGTACAACCTCGGAGACGACCACCCGATGACGCCGTTGCGGCGTCAGCTGGCGGTCGACCTGATCCGGGCGTACGGCCTCCACGAGCACCCCGACGTCCTGCCCGTCACGCCGGCGCCCGCGACCGACGCGATGATCGAGCGGGTCCACACCCCGGCCTACGTCGCCGCGGTGCGCCGTTACAGCGCCAACCCCATGCTCGCCTCGGCGTGGGAGGCCGGGCAGTGGGGCCTCGCCGCGGGCGGCGACACGCCGGCGTTCGCGGGCATGCACGAGGCGGCTGCGGCGATCTGCGGCGCGTCGGTGGCGGGCGCGATGGCCGTGTGGGAGGGGAGGGCCGACCAGGCCTTCGTCGCCGGGGGCGGCCTGCACCACGCCATGGCCAACCGCGCGGCCGGCTTCTGCATCTACAACGACACCGCGGTCGCGATCCAGGCGCTCCTCGACGCGGGCGCCGAGCGCGTCGCGTACATCGACATCGACGTCCATCACGGCGACGGCACCCAGTGGATCTTCTTCGAGGACCCGCGCGTCCTGACGTGCTCGGTGCACGAGACCGGCCGCTACCTGTTCCCCGGTACCGGCGGCCTGGCCGAGCGCGGCGTCGGCGCGGCGGAGGGCACCGCGATCAACGTTCCCCTGCCGCCCTACGCGGGCGACCGCCCCTACCTGCGCGCGATCGAGGACGTCATCTGCCACGCGGTGCTCGACTTCGAGCCCGACGTGATCGTGACGCAGGACGGCGCCGACCCCCACCACGCCGACCCGCTGGCGCACCTCCAGGTCACGATGCCCACGTTCCCGCGCGCGTACGCCGCGCTGCACCAGCTGGCGCGCGCGTCGACGGCCAAGGGGCGCTGGGTGGCGCTCGGCGGCGGCGGCTACACGTTCCAGGTGGTCCCGCGGGCCTGGACCCTCCTGTTCGCGGAGATGCTCGGGGTGGAGCTCGATGACGACATCCCGGAATCGTGGTGGCGCCCCGGCGAGGAGATGCTGGGCGTGCCGCTGCCGCGCCACATGTCCGACGATCCCGAGCCGGAGGTCCCGGCCGAGGAGCGGATGAGGGCCGACGTCGAGGGAGACCGGGTGGTCGACGAGGCCCGGGCCCTCTTCCTGCGCTGACCGCGCAGCAGGCCGCCGCGTGCAGTGTGTCGGGCGCGTGGCCGGGCAGGGCGCCGACAGACGGGGCCCGATCCTCCCCGCCGCGGCCGGGCGCCTGCGCAGGCCGC
>JAEMRL010000440.1 GCA_016463385.1 Thermoleophilia bacterium | reverse complement strand
AAAGCAAGGGACGTGTGTTAACCAAGACTTATCTGCTCGACGAGGTCTGGGGCAAGGGGAACCTCGACGTCACCCACGAGCTGCTCGCCGAGGACTACGTCCGGCACGGTCCCGACGTCGAGGGCGGAGGGGTCACCGGCCGCGAGGCGTTCGAGACGCTGATCGACCAGGCGATCGCCGCGGCCCCTGCGAGGCCGGTGTCCTACGGCAACACGGGCGTCGTGCGCGGCCCCGGCGCGTCGAGGGCGCTGCCGTACGAGATGCGCCCCCTCCACACCCGGGAGTGGCGGGCCTAGAGGGCCGCCGGTTCCGCCGTTCCGCCCCGCGCCGCGGGACGGTTCAATTGGGCCACGGCGCCGCGTCCAAATGGACCGATCCCCCGAAGCGCCTGGAAAACGCGAGTTTCGGTGGATGGCGTGTGACGGGCGGCGTCGAAGGGGCGTCATCGTGCCGTGACAGTCGCGGGGATTCGGGTGACTCGCCAACAGGGCGGCCCGGCCACTAGCCTGGAGGCATCGCGACCCGTCCCGACAGACCCGTGATCGGCATCTGCTCCGCCATGGAGCCGGCCCGTTGGTCCGTGTGGCACCTGCCCGCCGCGCTCGTGCCGATGAACTACATCGAGCAGGTGCAGGCCGCCGGCGCCGTCGCCGTGCTGATCCCTCCGGATCCGGCGCTGGTGGACGACCCCGGCCGCGTCCTCGACCGGCTCGACGGGTTGCTGCTGGTGGGCGGGGCCGACGTCGACGCGGGGACCTACGGCGCCGAGCCGCATCCGCTCAACGACCCTCCGATCCCCCTGCGCGACGCCGTGGAGACGGCCCTCGTCCGTGAGGCCACCGCGCGCGGGCTCCCGGTGCTCGGCATCTGCCGGGGGGCGCAGATCATCAACGTCGCCGGCGGCGGCACCCTGCGCCAGCACCTGCCCGACGAGCTCGGCCACGAGGAGCACCGGCGCGAGATCGGCCGCTTCGACGGCAACGAGCACGACGTGCGGGTGGAGGACGGCTCGCGCGCCCTCGAGGCCACCGGCGAGGCCGTGCACCGGGTCGCCTCGCACCACCACCAGGCGATCGACGCGCCGGGACGGGGCCTGCGCGTCACCGCGCGCGCCGTCGACGACGACCTGCCCGAGGCGGTCGAATCGACCGGCCCGGGCTGGGTCCTCGGGGTGCAGTGGCACCCGGAGGCCGATCCTCGGAGCAGTGTGATCGCCGCCCTCGTCAGGGCGGCGCGTGAGACGGGGAGCGAGGGCGTGGATCGGGAAGAAGGGGGCGACTTCCCGATCCCCGCCGCTCACCAAGACGAACGGAGCTGACCCGGTAGGCAGTGCACTCCACCCCGCTCGCACCCCCAGTCTCGACATCGGGTGGGGCCGGGGCCTTGGCCGCGCGTCCAGTCTGGCGGGTGCGGGTTTGCTCCCTTCGTCGGGGGCCGGCGTGCTTCACTCGGGCCCGTACGCGGGCGTATGACACACAGGGGGACGACGATGGATATCGCGATCAGGCACAACCCGAGCTTCGCGGTGGCGCGATGCGCGCTCGGCGGGGGCGAGGTCGTCCGCGCCGAGTCGGGCGCGATGATGGCAACCTCGGAGGGCGTCGCGATCGAGGCGGCCATGCAGGGCGGGCTGATGAAGTCGCTCAAGCGGGGCGTGCTCGGCGGCGAGTCGTTCTTCATCACCACCTACACCGCGCCTCCGGGCGGCGGCTGGGTGGATGTCGCGGCCCATCTCCCGGGCGACATGATGGCGGTGGAGATCACCGACCGGCCGCTGTTCATCCAGCGCGGGTCGTACATCGCCTCCGAGTCGGGTGTCGAGATCGACACCAAGTGGGGCGGCTTCAAGTCGCTGTTCGGCGGCGAGGGGGGCTTCCTGCTGAGGGCGACCGGCGGCGGCACCGTGGTGCTCTCGTGCTACGGCGCGCTCGACCGGATCCGCCTCGCCGAGGGCGAGACCGTGGTCGTCGACTCCGGCCACATGGTCGCCTTCGACGAGGGCGTCACCTTCGAGCTGCGTCGCGCCGCGGGCGGCAAGACCATGCAGTCGCTCAAGAGCGGTGAGGGCTTCGTCTTCGACTTCCGCGGCCCCGGCGAGGTCATGGTCCAGAGCCGGAACCCGACCGCCCTGGTCCAGTGGCTCACGATGGTGCTGCCCTTCTCCCGCTCCTAGGGGCGGGGAGGACCGCCTAGCGCCCCCGGCCCCGGCCGCAGCCGCCGGCGTCGGGGGAGGGGTACGGGTCCGGCTCGTCGCCGGTGGGCGCGGTGTCCTCCCCGCCCCTAGG
>JAEMRL010000078.1 GCA_016463385.1 Thermoleophilia bacterium | reverse complement strand
TCGAGCTTCGCGCTGGCCCTCGCGGTGATCGCCGGCGCCCTCGACACGATCCCGAACATCGGCGCGACGATCGCGGGCTTCGTGCTGTCGCTCACGCTCCTGGCCGAGGAGGGGCTCACCGCGGCGCTGATCATGCTGGCGGTCGTGCTCGTCTACCAGCAGGTCGAGAACAGCATCGTCGCCCCGACCGTCCAGGGGCGGGCGACGAACATCTCGGGCTTCTTCGTGATCTCCGGCGTGACGATCTTCGGGGCTCTGCTCGGCGTGCTCGGGGCGCTGATCGCAGTGCCCGTCACCGCGACGATCCAGATCCTGGTGCAGGAGATCACGCGCACCCGCCGGGCCGAGATCGCCGCCGAGCAGGCCGCGACGATCCGACACGCCCCGCCCTACTGACGTGCGCGACGGGGCCGGAGAGCCGTCTCCGCCGGAGTCGCTCTCGGCGCTCATCGGGGACCTCGGCGGACGGCCCCTGCCCGAGGGACGGCTCGGGCGGCTGCAGGGGCGCGCCCTCGCGATGGCCGAGCGGCTCACCACGTTGGGCCCGGTCGGACCGGTCGCGGAGGTCGGGTGGCGCCTCTTCCGGCGCGACCAGTCGATCGCCGGGAGCGTCATGGCCTCGGCGCTCGCCTACCGGCTCTTCATCTGGATGCTCCCGCTCGCCCTGCTGCTGGTCGCCGCCCTCCGCCCCCTCACCGACGCGACGGACGCGGATCCTGCCGACTACGCCGAGAACGCCGGCCTGCCGAGCTACGTGGCCGAGTCGGTCGGGGAGGCGACCGCCGGCCTGACCCCGCTCGGCCTGGTCGCGGTGCTGGTGAGCACCTCGGTGGTGCTCCTGTACGAGACCTACGTGCTGCTGCGCGCCCTGAGGGCCGTCTCCGCCTTCAGCTGGGGCGTTCCGGTGCGCTCGCTGCGCCACCCGGTGCCGGGGACGCTCACGCTGCTGGGGCTGCTGGTCGGGCTGATCGCGGTCGGCGCCCTCACGGGGCGGATCGCCGACGTGGCGGGCGGGCTGCCGCTCGGCTGGATCCTGGCGATCGTCTCGCTGCTGTCCGCGCCGGTCCTCTTCGTGCTGATGTTCGTGCTGGTGCTGCCCGACGGTGCGGACCGGTGGACGGCGCACCTGCCCGGCGCGGCGCTCTTCTACGTCATGGTCGCGGCGATCCACCTCTTCAACGCCCTGATCCTCTACCCGTGGGTGGGCCACAAGGAGGCGACCTACGGCGTCCTCGGCGTGGCCGCCGGCATCATGCTGAGCCTGTTCGTGACCTCCCGCGCCCTGGTTGTGGCGACGGCGCTGAACGCGGTGCTGCAGGACGACCGCAGGGCGGCCGCGGCCACGCGACCGTGATGACGCGGGAGGGGCCGGGCGCCTGATCGCGGCCGTCGCCGCGGCGGGCGGGCGACACCCCGCGCCGGCACGCACACCGTGCTCGACCCGTCACCGCGTCGATGGGTCGGTGGAGGATGCCGATCGGCGCCACGGACTCCGGCGCATCAGGTCTTCCGGGTCGGGGGGCGTCTCCTCGTTCTCCATCGTCAGGCGCTCCCGGCGGGCCGCCAGCCACCGCACGTAGCGATCGGTGAGCGGGGTCGCGCTCAGGCCGTGCGCGAGGACGCTCAGCAGGACGGTCATGGTCCCGACCTCGACGATGACCGGCGCACCTGGGAGATCCGCCTCCTCGACGATGACCAGCAGGAAGACGATCGACGCGAGCCCGCGCGGGCCGAACCAGCCGGCGAAGGCCACGGTCTGCCGAGCCGAGTGCGATCCGATCAGCGAGAGAGCGACGGGCAGCATCCTCACCAGGGTGAGGCTGAGGATCGCGTAGGCGATGGTCGCGAGGTCGAGGTTCACCAGGCCCTGGCCGATCAGGCTCGCCCCGAACACGAAGAAGGTCACCGCGCTCAGAAGGCCCCCGATCTCGTCCGCGAGCAGCGCGCTCCTGCGCGCGACCGATGCGCCCAGTACGCGCCGGTACGCCACGCCGGCGCTGAACGCGCCGATGAATCCGCTGCCCCCGAGCTCGTCCGTGGCCGCATAGGCGATCATCACCGTGGCGAGCGGGACGAGCTGGGCCCAGTGACCATCGAGCCATCCGCGGCGGCGCGACGCCGCCACGCTCACCGCGACGACGACCGCGACCGCCACGCCGACCCCGGCGCCGATCCCCACCTGTGACACCAGGTCCCCGAGGACGCCGCCGGCCGACGCCGACGATCTCTCGACCTCCGCGAGGGCGATGGCCGCGAAGAGGAGCGGGACGCAGATGCCGTCGTTCAGGCCGCTCTCCACGTTGAGCCCCTGCCGGAGACGGGACGGCAGGCGCTCGTCGGAGACGACGATCTGGCCGAGGGCGGCGTCGGTCGGCGCGAGGACCACCGCGAGCACCACGGCTTCGAAGAGGCCGAGCTCCGGGAGGAGCGGGACGGCCACGAGCGCGCCAAGGGCGATCGTCAGGGGCAGTCCGATCACGAGCAGCCGCAGGGGCATCACCGCCTCGCGCCGGAGGGCGCCGACGTCGAGGGATGCCGCGTCGGTGAACAGGACCAGGGCGAGCGTCGCCTCGGCCAGGACCCGGATGCCCCCGGAGTCGAGCCCGGAGTCGAAGAGGTCGAGGACCTCGCTCCCGAGGAGGTAACCCGCCCCGACGAACACGATGGCGGGCGTCACGGGCGAGCCCTGCAGCCGTCCCGACACGATCGCGTAGGCGATCAGCACAGCCGCGACGATGACGAGGTCCCAGCCCACGCCCTCAGCCTCCGGGCGGGAGACGCATCGGGCGGGGCGGTCCCATCAGGTGACCGTGATCACCCGGAGCACGTCGGTGGTGCGGGAGCGCCCGTCGATGCCGGCCAGCACGACCACGATGTCGCCGTTGCGGACGTGGCCGAGCGCGCGGGCGGTCTGGACCGCCTCGCGCACCATCTCCTCGTTGTCGGCGAAGCCCGAGAGCGTGATCGGGGTCGCGCCCCAGCTGATCGACAGCTGCCGCCGCACGCGCTCGTCGGGCGCGAACCCGAGGATCGGCATGCGCGGCCGGTAGCGCGCGATCGCGCGCACGATGAAGCCGGTCCGGGTGAGGCACAGGATCGCGGTGGCCCCGAGCTCCTGGGCCACGCGCCAGGCCGCGTCGGTCATGGTGTCGGTGACCCTGCGGGTGTGGCCGTCGCCGTTGCGCGGATCCCCGACGCGCAGGCGCGTGACCGTCCGCGTCCAGTTCTCGACATCGAAATTGGCGTCGGCGCGCGCGCAGAGCCGCGCCATCGTGGCGATGACGTTCACCGGATCGCTGCCGGTCGCCGTCTCGCCCGAGAGCATCACGGCCGACGAGCCGTCGAAGACCGCGTTGGCGACGTCCGAAGCCTCGGCGCGGGTCGGCGTGGCGGCGCGGACCATCGACTCGAGCATCTGGGTCGCCGTGATCGCCGGGCGCCCGTGGGCGATGCACTCGCGGATGATGTGCTTCTGCAGGTGCGGCAGCTCCTCGATCGGGCACTCGATGCCGAGGTCGCCGCGGGCGATCATCACGGCGCCGGCCGCGTCGAGGATCCCGGCCAGGTTGTCGACCGCGCTGCGCGTCTCGATCTTGGCGACCACGAGGGGCCCGCGGGGATGCGGCTCGGTGCCGAGCCGGCGCACGTCGTGGGCGGATCTCACGAAGGAGATCGCCACCATGTCCACCCCGACGCCGACGAAGGCGTCGAGGATCCGCAGGTCCTCGTCGGTGGGGGTGGCCACCCGCATGCGCTCCGACGGGATGTGCACGCCGGGCTTCCCGGTGAGGCGCCCGCCGTGGAGCACCACCGCGTCGAGCCCCTCGCCGCCGGTGTCGACCACCTCGACGTCGATCGCCCCGTCACCGAAGCTGATCCGGTCGCCGATCTCGATCCCCTCGAGCAGGCCCTCGTACTCGACGCCGATCACCTCGCTCGTCGAGTGGTCGGCGTCGGAGACCAGCCGCACGCGGTGCCCGTCCGGCAGCTCCACCCCGTCGCGTCCGAAGGTGGCGGCGCGCACCTTCGGACCGGGGAGGTCGACCAGCGTGCCGACCGCGCGCCCCATGTCCTGCGACAGCACCCGCACGCGCCGGTGGAGCTCGAGCGCCTCCTCCACGGTGCCGTGGGAGAGGTTCAGGCGCACGGCGTCCATGCCGGCCTCGATCATCCCGCGCAGGGTCTTCTCCCCGTCCGATGCGGGCCCGATGGTCGCGAGGATCTTGGTGCGTCGCACGTCGGTGCTCATGCCGCGGGCGATCATAGGCGTCCGCGGCGCCCGGCTCACGTCATCCGCGCGGACGGGCCCCCGGCCCGCCGCGGCTACTTGTGGCCGCGCAGCGCGATATAGGCCATCCGGCTGTTGAGGAGGGCGAAGCGGTAGAGCTGGATCAGCGGGTTGCGCCGCCGGCGCAGGGTCTTGCGCGTCGGCAGCGGGGCGTGGCGGATGGAGGGGTCCTGTTCGAGCATCGTCCTGCCCTTCGGCTCGGCAACGTGGTCGGGTGCGTTCATTCGGGGATCAGCCACCACATCGCCCGCGCCTTGGCCTTGTAGATGAACAGGTGGTGCAACAGCACCTTGGTCCAGTGGCCCGCCAGGCCGAGCTCGCCCTTGGTGTGGCGCAGATCGCGGCCCGAGCCGGGGAACCGCTGATAGTCGGGGACGACGGGGTACATCGTCATGCCGGCGGCGCTCCCCGACAGCATCCCGGTGCCGGCCGAGGCGATGCACCCGGCGCCCATCCGGGCCATCGAGGCGGTGTGGGCGGTTGCGGAGTCGCCGCTCTTGATGCGATCGGCGATCGTGGCCGCGACGGTGCGGCCCATGATCCCCGAGGGCATGCCGGTGCGGGGCGGGGCGGGCGCGATGACGGTGCCGGACGGGCTCTTGGCCGGCCGCGAGATGGCGTGCGGCGGGGCGAAGGCGATCCCCACCGCGAACACGTTCGCGTAGGCCGGGCTCTCGTAGGTCGTCGGCCAGTCCTCCGCGCGCCAGGCCTCGTAGTCCTTGGGCGTGTAGTCGGCGTCGACCTTCATGAATCCGCTCGGCGCGAACACCCGGTCGGTGATCTCCTCGCCTGCGCGGTCGTATGCCGTGATCTCCTGGCCCCGGAACGGCGGCAGGAGCATGGCGAAGTCGAAGGCCAGCTCGTGCGTCGTGCCGTCGAGCTGCTCGTAGTGGATCACGCCCTCCTCCACCCGCTGCACGTGGGCGCCGAGGATGGCGTTGACGCCCCGCTCGCGGAAGATCGAGGCGGTCCAGAGGGCGCTGGTGGTGACGAAGCCCTGCTGCTCGAAGGTCATGCCGCCCACGCCGAAGTCGCCGAGCTCGCGCTCGTTGGTGAGGTAGACGACCTCGGCGAGGTCGCGCACGCCGGCCTCGCGCAGCTGGTGCTCGACGTTGAAGGCGTACTCGAACGCCGCCCCCTCGCAGGTGCACATGCCGTGACCGACGCCGATCACGAGGGTCTGGGGCTCACCGGCCTTCAGGCGCTCGATGGTCGCCCGCAGGTCCTCGGCCGCGGCGATGGCGTGGTCGGCGGTGCACACCGAGACGGTGTGCCCGTCGGGGCCGAGGCCGGGGGTCGCGCCGAAGTTGAGCTTGGGGCCGGTGGCGTTGATCAGGTAGTCGTACCGCAGGCGGGCGGTCTCGCCGGGCCGCCCGGGGTCGGTGTACTCGACATCGACCGCGCCCTGATCGCTCTCGCCGTCGCCCTCGGGGCGGATCGCCATCGCCCGCGCCTGATGGAACTCGACGCCGGTCTTCTCGTAGACGGGCGCGAGGGGGAACACCACCTTCTCGCGCGGCATCTGACCGACGCCGACCCAGATGTTCGACGGGATCCAGTTCCAGTTCGCGTTCGGCGTGACGACGACCACCTCGTGATCTCCGCGGCGGCCCAGCATGCGCCGCAGCCGGAGGGCCGCGGTGTGACCCGAGACCCCCGCGCCCAGGATGACGACACGCGCCATGCGCCCCCCGATCTCATCGCCGGCGGACCGCCGTCACAGCGACGGCGCACCCGGACCGGCTGGTCCCCCCACCGTAATACCCCCCTGGGTATCACTCATGGGCAGAACGCCGTGAATCGGGTTGCGGATTACTACGCGACCGGCCCGGTCAGCCGGGAGGTGATGCCGCGTCGAGCTCCGCGAGGCGGCGCTCCAGCAGACGCATCTCGGCGCCGTCGGCCGTCAGCGCGCGCGCCCGCAGCAGCGCCGCGCGCGCCTCGCCGGTGCGCCCGAGCCGGCGCAGCAGCTCGGCCCGGGTGGTGTGCAGGTAGCGGTAGCCACCGAGCGCGAGCGCGTCCGCGATGGCCAGCCCGGCCTCCGGCCCCTCGGCCTCGGCCACGGCGACGGCGCGGTTGAGCTCCACCACCGGCGAGCGGGTGGTGCGGGAGAGCTCGCCGTAGAGCGCGGCGATCTGCGCCCAGTCGCGGGGGTCGTCGAGGTGCAGCGACGCGATCGCCGCCTGCACGACGTGGGGCCCGCGTCCGCCGCGCGCCAGCGCGCGCTCGAGCGCGGCGCGCCCGTCGGCGATGCGGCCCGCGTCCCAGAGCGCCCGGTCCTGGTCGGCCAGCAGCACCAGCTCGCCGTCGCGCATGCGCGCCTCGCGCCGGGCGTCGTGCAGCAGCATCAGCGCGAGCAGCCCGTGCGCCTCCGGCTCGTCCGGCATCAGCTCGGTCAGCGCCCGCCCGAGCCGGATGGCCTCCCCGGCCAGATCGACCCGGCCGGCGTAGCCCTCGTTGAAGATCAGGTAGACGACCGCCAGGACCGCCGTGAGGCGCTCGGGCAGCAGGTGGCCGGGCGGCACCCGGAAGGGGATGCCGGCGGCGGCGATCTTGCGCTTGGCGCGGACGAGGCGCTGGGCCATCGTCGGCTCGGGCACGAGGAAGGCCCGCGCGATCTCGGTCGTGGTGAGGCCTCCGAGCGTGCGGAGGGTGAGCGCGACCTGGGCCTCGGTGGCGAGCGCCGGATGGCAGCAGGTGAAGATCAGCTCGAGGCGCTCGTCGGGGAAGTCGGTGGCCTCGAGGGGATCCTCGGCCGCCTCGGGCACCGGCAGCAGGCGGAGCTTCGCGGCCAGGGTCCGGTCGCGTCGCAGCCGGTCGAGGGCCCGGTTGCGTGCCGTGGTGACGAGCCACGCCCCGGGATGGGCGGGGACACCGTCGCGCGGCCAGCGCTCGGCCGCGATCGCGAAGGCCTCCTGAGCGGCCTCCTCGGCGAGATCGACGTCGCCGAAGAGGCCGGTCAGGGCGGCGAGGATGCGCCCCCAGCGCTCGCGGAAGACCGCCTCGAGAGGCTCTACCACTCCACGATCGGACGCACCTCCACCGCACCGCCGGTGCGGGCCGCGGGGATGCGCGCCGCCAGCTCCAGCGCGGCGTCGAGGTCGTCCGCCTCGAACAGCAGGTAGCCGCCGATGGCGTCCTTGGTCTCGGCGAAGGGGCCGTCGGTGACCAGCGTCTCGCCATCGTGCACGCGCACGGTGGTCGCGGTCTCGGGGGCGTTCAGGTGCTGCCCCGGGGTGACGCCCGGCGTCTCGCGGATCGCCGTCCATGCGGCGATCACCGCCTGGCGCTCCTCGTCGGGGAGCTGGTCGAAGTCGCCCACGTCCGGCCCGTGGTGGATGAGCATCATGTACTTCATCGCGTCCTCCTCGTGGTTGGTCGCCCCTCAGACGAACGGCGGGCGCGGAAATCGACAGCCGCGAGGAAACGAGCCAATCAGACGGGTGTCCGGGCGTCCAAACACGTCCGCGGGCACGTCTACCCTGGGTGCATGGACCTCTGCCCCCTCTGCGCCGCGCCGCTGCTGGAGATCAGGGCGAAGGCGGTCTGCTCGTCGTGCGGGCGGATCGTGGAGGGCTGCTGCGAGGGCGCCGCATCGGCCTGCGTCGCCCCTCAGACCCCACCGGTGTCGAGGTCGAAGAGCTCCGGGTAGGGGTTCACCGCCCGGCCTCCGCCGGGATGCATCTCGAAGTGCAGGTGGAAGACGCCACCCCGGGCGTCGCCCGTGCGCCCGACGGCGCCGATCCGGCGCCCCGCCGCGACGCGCGAGCCGATCGTCAGCTCGGGCGCGATGCTGCTGAGGTGGGCGTAGTAGTAGCGGGTGCCGGCGTCGTCCTTCAGCCAGAGGCGGATGCCGCCGAGGCCGGTGTCGGCGCGGCTCATGCTGTCGATCACCCCGTCGGCGACGGCGACGACCGGCGTCCCGCGGGCCGCCAGGATGTCGATGCCCTCGTGCCTGCCCTGGTGCCGCGGCGCGCCGAAGTCGTTCGAGAAGGCGTGCGGCCCGGGAACCGGGAACACCACCAGGTGACGGGCGCGCGTCGCCGACAGGCGCCGCAGCAGCGTGACGTCGGCCGTGCCGCTCACGGGCAGGCCCTCGCGGCGCTGGTAGCGCACCACCGCCTGCCGGGTCTGCGGCCCGAACGCCCCGTCGGATGACAGGCCGAAGCCCTGGCGCCGGAGGGCGACCTGCAGGCGCCGCACCTGCGGGCCCTCGGAGCCGACCGAGATCTGGACCGCCCCGTCGCGGCAGCGGAACAGCCCGTACGGCGCGATGGAGGGGTGGTGGTTGCCCTGGGCCTGGCCGACCTGGCCGGCGACGGTCCACCGGGTGCCCTGGAAGGCGTGCACGCCGACGACCGACGCGAGCAGCGACGTACGCACGACCGTGCCCTTGCCGGTGCGCTCGCGCTCGTGGAGCGCGGCGAGGACGCCGTAGGCGCCGTACATGCCCGAGAGCAGGTCCGCGATGGGTACGCCGACCCGCTGCGGGTCGTCGGGACCGGAGCCCGTCAGCGACATCAGCCCCGCCTCGCCCTGGGCGATCTGGTCGTAGCCGGCGCGGCCGCCCTCGGGGCCGTCGTGGCCGAAGCCGGTGATGGAGAGGACGACGAGGCGCGGGTTGCGCCGCATCAGCTCCTCGATGCCGAGGCCGAGCCGCTCCATGACGCCGGGGCGGAAGTTCTCGACGAGCACGTCGGCGCGCTCGACCAGCCCGACCAGCACGTCCTTGTCGGTCTCGTCCTTGAGGT
>JAEMRL010000077.1:3438-9072 GCA_016463385.1 Thermoleophilia bacterium | reverse complement strand
CGCGCAGGACGTTGTCGGGGAGGCGGCGCGCCAGGCGGGCGCCGATGGCGCCGCCGACCAGCGTGGCGGGGGCCAGCACCGCGACGGAGGCCCAGTCGACCGGCGCGACCAGGATCAGCGCGGGGACGGCGATGGCGTTGGCGATCAGCACCAGGAAGCGGTTGAGGGCGTTGAGGCGCTGGAGCCGGTCGGAGATCCCGGCGGCGAGGATGGCCAGCAGCAGCACGCCGGCCGCCGCGCCGAAGTAGGAGGCGTAGGCCGCCCCCGCCGCGACGGCGAGCACGAGGGGCGCCGAGAGCCCGGTGCGCTCCTCGGTGCGGGCGCGCAGCCGGGCCGCCAGGCGGGGCTGGACGGCGAGGAGGGCGCAGGCCCCGAGGATCAGCCAGGGGACGACGACCTCGAAGGTCTCGTCGCCCCCGAGCGCCAGCAGGCCGACGCCGGCGAGCGCACCGATCAGGGTCGGGGCGATCAGGGCGCGGATGCGCGGGCCCTGGCCGCGGAGGTCGGGGCGGTAGCCCTCGACGATCGACAGATAGCCCGGCATCTGGGCGACGGTGTTCGTGACGTTCGCGGTGAGCGGAGGCAGCCCGGTCGCGATCAGCACCGGGAAGCTGAGCAGCGAGCCCCCGCCCGCGACGGCGTTCACCGCGCCCGCGAGGACGCCGGTCAGCAGCAGCAGGAGGAGGTCGATCAGCCGTCCCCGGCGATCAGGGGCACCACGATCAGGAGGGCGACGAGGACGACCACCAGCACGATCACGGCCCCGGCCTGCTTGGCGGCCGTCACCGTCTGGCGGCCGCCGTGCGCCTCACGGTCGGCGCGCAGGTAGCGCGCAACGTCCACCCCGACCTTCACCAGCACGCCGGCCACCGCGACGCCGAGGCCGATGAGGATGATCCAGGCGGCCACGGGCTCAGTCGGCGGCGGCTGCGTCCGCCTGCGCGAGGCGCTCGGCGACGGCCAGGACGAGCCGGACGCCGAAGCCCGTGCCCTTGCCGCCGACCATCCCGGTGCCGGCGATGTCGACGTGCGCCCACGGCACGCCCTCGGTGAACTCGCGCAGGAACTGCGCGGCGTACACCGCGCCCGCCTGGCGCTTGTTGGACGAGTTGGAGAGGTCGGCGACCTGGCTCTTGATCAGGGGCGCGTAGCGCTCGTGCAGGGGCATCGGCCAGGCGAGGTCGCCCGACTCCTCGCCGGCGTCGCGGATCAGCGAGACCCACTCCTCGTCCGAGCCGAACAGGCCGGCGTAGACCTCGCCGAGGGCGACCACGATCGCCCCGGTGAGGGTCGCCATGTCGATGAGCCGGGTGGCGCCCTCCCGGGCGGCGTGCGTCAGCGCGTCGGCCAGGATCAGCCGTCCCTCGGCATCGGTGTTGATGACCTCGATGGTCTTGCCGTTCATCGCGGTCACCACGTCGCCGGGCTTCAGGGCGGTCCCGCTCGGCATGTTCTCGGTGGAGGGGATCACCGTGAGCACCTCCACCGGGAGGCCGAGCGCGGCGATCAGGGCCGTCGCCTCGAGCGCCGCGGCACCGCCGCCCATGTCCATCTTCATGTCCTCCATGCCCGAGGACGGCTTGATGGAGATGCCCCCGGTGTCGAAGGTCACGGCCTTGCCGACGATGCCGAGCACCTCGCCGGGCCGGGCGACCTCGGCCGGCCGGTAGCGCAGCACGATCATCCGCGGCGGCTCCATCGACCCCTGGGCCACGCCGAGCAGGGCGCCGGCGCCCATCTTCTCGAGGCGGCCCTTGCCGAGCACCGTGCAACTGAGGCCGGGCGTGGCGTCGGCGAGCGCCTTCGCGTACTCGCCGAGCATGGTCGGGGTGAGGTGGTTGGAGGGGGTGTTGACCAGGTCGCGGGCGCCGCTGACGGCCTCGGCGAGGCGGTCGGCGCGGCGCAGGTCGGCACCGGCGATGGTGGGGGAGTGGACGGTGAGGCGCCCGGCGGCGGCCCTGCGCGAGGGGTCGGGGCCCTTGAAGCGGTCGAACGCGTACGAGGCGGTCGTGAAGCCGTCGATGAACGCCGACACCTCGGAGGCCGTCGCCTCGGCCGGCGGCACGAGGGCGATCGAGCGGGTCGTGACGCGCCCGGCCACTCCCGCGGCGGCCGAGCCGGCCGAGCGCCAGTCGGCGGCCGAGCCCTCGCCGCTCCCGACCACCACGACCCGCTTCGCGCCGAGGCCGGAGCCCACGTGGAACCGGGTGGCCGAGCCGGGCTTGCCGTCGATCTCCCCGTCCTTGACCGCCGCCGCGACCAGCCCGCCGAGCGCCGCGTCCACCTCGGCGGCAGGGCCCGACAGGCGCTTGGCCGGCGCACCCACCGCCACGACGAGCAGATCGGCCTTCGCGGACGCGACGTCGGCGGACTTCCTCACGGTGCTGCGCATCGCATCCTCCAGGGGGCTCGGGAACGAACCGGACAATACGCGCGCCCGCGCGGACGGACCCCGTCGCTGTGGGATACTCCGCCACCGCCCGAGTCGAGGAGACCGTCCCCGTGGACCGCCCGATCCGTGTCGTCATCGCCAAGCCCGGCCTCGATGGCCACGACCGCGGGGCGAAGATCATCGCCCGCAGCCTCCGCGACGCCGGCATGGAGATCATCTACACCGGCCTCCACCAGACGCCCGAGCAGATCGCCGCGACGGTGGTGCAGGAGGACGCCGACGCCGTCGGCCTCTCGATCCTCTCCGGCGCGCACATGACGCTCGTGCCCCGCGTGGTCGACCTGCTCCGCGCCGAGGGCGCCGGCGACGTGCTGGTGATGGTGGGCGGCACCATCCCGCGCGACGACATCCCCGCCCTCAAGGAGCTCGGCGTCGCCGAGGTGTTCACCCCCGGCGCCCCGATCCAGGGCATGGTCGACTTCATCACGTCGTCGGTCCGCGGGCAGGGCTGAGCGCATGTCGGTCGATCTGGAGCGCCGCGAGCGCATCGCGATCCTCACGCTCAACCGCCCCGACGCGCTGAACGCCCTGTCGGTGTCGATGCTCGACGACCTCGACGCCCACCTGAACAGCCTGGAGAACGACCCCGAGATCCGCGCGCTGGTGCTGACCGGCGCCGGTGAGCGCGCCTTCACCGCGGGGGCCGACATCAACCACATGCGCGAGGCCACGCCGCTCGAGGCCCGCGAGTACGCCCGGCGCGGCCACGCGGTGACCAACCGGCTCGAGAACTTCCCGAAGCCGGTGATCGCGGCCGTCAACGGCTACGCCCTCGGCGGCGGCTGCGAGCTGGCCCTGGCGTGCGACATCCGCCTGGCCTCCGAGAAGGCCCAGTTCGGCCTGCCCGAGGTGAACATCGGGATCCTGCCCGGGTGGGGCGGCACCCAGCGGATGGCCCGCGCGACCTCGCCGGGCTTCGCGAAGGAGCTGATCTTCACCGGCCGCCGCGTCACCGCCGACGAGGCCCGCGCCACCGGCCTGGCCAACCACGTCTACCCGCACGACGAGCTGATGGACCGCGCGGTGGCGCTGGCGGAGGAGATCGCGACCAAGCCGCCGTGGGCGATCGCCGCGGCCAAGGAGGTGGTGAACCTCGCCCTCGAGGGCGACCTCCAGGGGCACCTCGCGCGCGAGCTCGACGCGTTCGCCCTGGCGTTCACCACCGAGGACCAGCGCGAGGGCATGGCGGCCTTCTTCGAGAAGCGCACGCCGGAGTTCCGCGGGCGCTGACGGCCGTCACCAGGGGCGTGGATGCCCCGCCGCCGGGTATGTCGACGCGTTAGAGTCACGCGACGACTTCGTGAAAACGGCGGGTAGGGGGGCTGAATTGAAGATCGCGGTCTGTGTCAAAGAGGTGCCGGATCCCGGCCCCAACCGACGGATCGACCCGGGCACGCTCCGGATGGACCGCTCGGGTGACCGCTCGCTGAACGCCTACGACCTGAACGCGGTCGAGGAGGGCATCCGGCTGCGCGACGCCGCGGGCGACGGCGAGGTCGTCCTCGTCTCCCTGGGCGCGAGCAAGGCGCTCGACTCGATCCGCAAGGGCCTGGCCATGGGCGCCGACCGCGCCGTGCTCGTCTCCGACGAGGCCGCCGTGGGCTCCGACCTGGTGGCCACCAGCTACGTGCTGGCCAAGGCCCTCGAGGCCGAGTCGCCCGACCTGGTCCTCTTCGGCCAGCAGGCCTCCGACGCCGACGGCGCCGTGCTGTGGGCCGCGGTCGCCGACCGCCTCAAGATGCCGGTGATCTCGCAGATCTCCGAGCTCGAGGTGGCCGACGGCAGCATCACCGCCAAGCGGCAGACCGAGTTCGGCTACGACCGCATCCGCACGAGCCTCCCGGCCGTGCTCGCGGTGGCCGACTCGCTCAACGAGCCCCGCTACCCCTCGCTCAAGGGGATCATGGGCGCCAAGAAGAAGCCGCAGGACGTCAAGTCGCTCGCCGACGTCGGCGTCGACGCCGCCCGTGCAGGCGAGGCCGGCTCGCGCACCACCGTCATCTCGCTGAGCCCGCCCGAGTCGCGCGGCGGCAACCAGAAGATCGAGGACGACGGCAACGCGGCGCAGCAGATCCTCGATTTCCTCGTGGAAAGGAAGCTCGTATGAGCACCCTCGTCTTCCTCGAGCACCACGGCTCGTCGATCCAGAAGGGCTCCCTCGGGGTCCTCTCGAAGGCCGTCTCGCTCGACCCCGACACGTCTGCGGTGCTCATCGGCTCGGGCGTCGCCCCGCTGGCCGAGCAGGCGGGCCGCTACGGCGCGAAGCAGGTCTTCGTGGCCGACAGCGAGTCGCTCGAGGCCCCGCTTCCGCAGCCGCGCGTGGACGTCATCAGCCGGCTCGTGGCCGACAAGGGCTTCGGCAACGTGCTCTTCGCCGCCTCGGTGCTCGGCACCGACATCGCCGGCGGCGTCTCCGCCCGTCTGGACGCCGGTCTCAACTGGGACCTCAACGACCTCGCGATGGACGGCGGCGCCCTGGTGGGCAAGCGCTCGGCGCTCGGCGACACCATCCGCGCCGACGTCGGCTGGAGCTCCGAGCCCCGTCTCGGCCTGATCCGCGCCGGCTCGTTCGACCCGGTCGAGTCGGGTGGCTCGGCGAGCGTCGAGGAGATCTCCGCCGACCTGGAGGACTTCTCCACCAAGGCGGTCATGGTCGACCAGGCCCACGAGGAGCAGACCGGTCCCTCGATCGAGGACGCCGAGATCCTGGTGACCGGCGGCCGCGGTCTCGGCTCGCCCGAGGCCTTCTCGCTGATGGAGGACCTGGCGTCGGCGCTCGGGGGCGCGGTCGCGTCCACCCGCGCCGTGGTGGACTCGGGCTGGTACCCCTACCCGACCCAGGTCGGCCAGACCGGCAAGGTCGTCTCGCCCAAGCTCTACATCGGGTGCGGCGTGTCGGGCGCGATCCAGCACAAGGTCGGCATGCAGACCTCGCAGGTGATCGTCTCGATCAACAAGGACCCGAACGCGCCGATCTTCGACTTCAGCGACCTCGGCGTCGTCGGCGACCTCCAGACGATCGTCCCGAAGCTCACCGAGCTGGTGAAGGAGCGCCGGGGCTCGTAGCGATGGGATCTTGACGAAACCTGCCGGGCGGGAGCAGGATCGGCCCGACATGGGCTTCCCCCTCTCGCCCGGCAGGTCTCGCGTGGGCCTCGCCCTCGCGGCGGCACTTCTCGCAC
>JAEMRL010000077.1:0-3428 GCA_016463385.1 Thermoleophilia bacterium | reverse complement strand
GCCGCAACGGGGCGGCCGTGCTTGCGCGGTCGTCTAAGCTGAATTCATCTGACGAGGCCGCCCCGTTGCGGCCGACGATTCGAGGCGAGGTCACCATGAAGGCGGACATCCACCCCAGCTATGTCGTTTCGCACGTCCGCTGCTCGTGTGGCAACGAGTTCGAGACGCGCTCCAACAAGCCGGAGATCAAGGTCGAGGTGTGCAGCAACTGCCACCCGTTCTACACCGGCAAGCAGAAGCTCATCGACACCGGTGGCCGGGTCGAGCGCTTCCAGCGCAAGCTGGCCCAGCGCAGCACCGGCTCCTGAGGCCGTAGGTAGCCACCTGCCCCAGGCCCCGCCCACGGGCCGGGCGGTGACGCCGTGAGCGCGGGCGCACGATCGCTGGTCGATCAGATCGTGCGCACGCGCGCCGAGCTCTCGGAGGCGCTGGCCGATCCCGACCTGAGCGCCGACCGGGTGCGCTACGCCGACGTCAACCGCCGGTGGTTCCACCTGTCCGAGGCCTTCGCGCTGGCCGACCGCTGGCTCGACGCCACCGGCCGGGTGGCCGAGGCCCGCGAGATGCTGGCCGAGGGCGAGGACGAGGACGTGCGCTCCCTCCTCGACGAGGCCGAGCGCGAGCTCGCCGACCTCGAGCCGAGGATCCGCGAGGCCCTGATCGAGCCCGACCCCGACGACGACCGCGACACGCTGGTGGAGATCCGCGCCGCGGCCGGCGGGGAGGAGGCCGCGCTCTTCGCGCGCGACCTGCTCGACGTCTACACCCGCTACGCCGAGTCGCGCGGATTGAAGGTGGAGCTGATGTCCACCTCCGAGGCGGACGCCGGCGGGCTGCGCGAGGCGACGATCGCGGTCAAGGGCGGCGGCGCGTTCGCGGTGTTCAAGCACGAGGCCGGCGTCCACCGCGTCCAGCGCGTCCCGGCCACCGAGAGCCAGGGGCGCATCCACACCTCCACGGCCACGGTCGCCGTGCTGCCCGAGGTCGAGGACGTGGACGTCACGATCGACCGCGCCGACGTCAAGCGCGACGTCTACCGCTCGAGCGGCCCCGGCGGCCAGAGCGTCAACACCACCGACTCGGCGGTGCGCCTCACCCACCTGCCCACCGGCATCGTGGTGTCGATGCAGGACGAGAAGAGCCAGCTCCAGAACTTCGAGCGCGCGATGCGGGTGCTGCGCGCGCGCCTCTACGAGCGCGCCCGCGAGGAGCGGGCGCGCGAGATGTCGGACGCCCGCAAGTCGTCGATCGGCTCGGGCGACCGCTCCGAGAAGGTCCGCACGTACAACTACCCCCAGAACCGCGTCACCGACCACCGCGTCGGCGTCACGGTGCCGCTCCGCGAGCAGGTGCTCGTGGGGAACCTGACCGCCCTCACCGACGCGCTCTCCGCCCAGGAGCGCCAGCAGCGTCTCGAGGAGCAGTCCGACGGAGGAGCCCCCGAGTGAGCCTCAACCCCGATCTGCTGCGGATCGAGTTCCTCGGCGTGACCCTGCGTCACGACGAGGTCGACCTGCCGCGCGAGGATCTCGCCATCTTCTTCGCCTCGACGGGCGAGCGGTACGGACTGACCCGTCTCGAGTTCCACCACGACGTCGGGGCGACCTTCTCGGGCCCCGACGGCGCCGAGTGCGCCCTGCGCCCGGCGCAGATCGCGTCGTGCGGCGTCACCTCGATGGGCTACCGCGAGGGCCTCGAGCGCGTCGCCGGCGTGGTGGGGGAGGCCGTCGAGCGCTACGGCATCGGCGAGCTCTGGATCGAGGACATCACCCTTGTCGCCGTGTGGGACGCCGAGGATCCCGAGACGGCCCGTGAGCTGCTGGTCGACAACATCCTCCAGATGGACGAGGACCGGCTCGAGCTGCTCGACGGCGACGACGTGTCGATGGGTCTGCGCATCTGGCGGCGGGCGGGCGAGTCGTCGATGGAGTGCGCCGTCGAGCCGATGCACGCCGAGCCCTCCAAGGTCTACCTGCGCCTGGTGCAGACGCAGGGCGAGGTGATCGCCGACGTCGCCGCCCTCCGCGAGGCCTGCGACGGCGTCCGCGACTTCCTCACCGGACCGCTCACGGCCTTCATGACGGCGCGCGCGCGGCGCTGAGACGGGCTCCGGGCCGCACCCTGTGAGCGGGGCCCTCACGATCGGCGAGATCCTCCGCCGCAGCACGGCCTATCTCCGGGACAAGGGCTCGTCCTCGCCGCGCCTCGACGCCGACCTGCTGCTGGCGCACGCACTCGGCGTGGAGCGGCTGCAGCTCTACACCGACTCGGAGCGGCCCCTCACGCCGCCCGAGCTCGAGCGCGCCCGCGAGCTGGTCGGCCGCCGCGCGCGCCGCGAGCCGGTCGCGTACCTGCTCGGCGAGCGCTCCTTCCGCCGCCTGCGCCTGGGCGTCGGCCCCGAGGTCCTTGTGCCGCGCCCCGAGACCGAGGTGCTGGTGGAGTGGGCCCTCGCGGTCGCCCCCGAGGGGGGCACGGTGCTCGACTGGGGAACCGGCAGCGGCGCCGTCGCCCTGGCCCTGGCCGACGAGGGCCCCGGCCTCCGCGTGACGGCGGTCGACCGGTCGCCGGAGGCCCTCGAGCGGGCGCGGGCGAACGGCGGGCGCTGCGCCGGTGCCGAGGTGGAGTGGCTCCTGTCCGACGGCTTCGCGGGCGTGGCGGGCCGGCGCTTCGACGTCATCGCCGCCAACCCGCCCTATCTGTCCCCGGGCGACCTCGCCGCCGCCCCGCCGGAGCTCGGCTTCGAGCCCGAGGGGGCGCTGGTGTCGGGGCCGACCGGCCTGGAGGCGATCGCGGGGATCGCGGGCGACGCGCCCGGCCACCTGGAGCCCGGGGGCTGGGTGCTGATCGAGGTCGGCGACTCCCAGGCCGGGGAGGCCGAGGCGCTGTTGCGCGAGGCCGGGCTCGGGGAGGTCGGGCACCGCGACGACCTGGCGGGGGTCGCCCGCGTCGTCGGCGGGCGGCGGGGATGAGCGGTCCGCCGGCCGGACTGCGGGAGCACCTGCTCGCGGGCGGCGTCGCCCTCGTGCCGACCGACACGGTCTACGGCCTCGCCGCGGCACTCGACGTGCCCGCCGGGGTGGAGGCGCTCTACGCCCTCAAGGGGCGCCCGCGCACCCAGCCGGTGCAGGTGCTGCTGTTCCACCGGGGCCTGCTCGAGGAGGCGCTCGCCGCGCTCGACGCCGTCACCGGCGCCGCGGCCGCCGCGCTGCTGCCCGGGCCGGTGACGTGCCTGGTCCCCGACCCGGCGGGACGCTACGCGGCGGCCGCGGGCGATTCGCCCGGCACCGTCGGCCTGCGCGCGCCGTGGATGGAGGGCGCGATCGCGGCGCTGGACGTCCCGCTGGTCGCCACCAGCGCCAACCACCCCGGGGGGGCCGATCCGGCCTCGGTGGGCGACGTTCCCGCCGACCTGGCCGCGACCGTCAGGA
>JAEMRL010000076.1 GCA_016463385.1 Thermoleophilia bacterium | reverse complement strand
CCGGGGCCTCGCGGACGCGCCCCGCGTTCGCCCCGGCGCGCGTCCGCGAGGCCCCGGCGGTCGCGGCCGGGGACGCCGGGGGCGGTATCGCGGTGTGGACGGAGGACGGTCCCTCGGGCGGAGTGCGCACCGCGACGCTGGCGGGGTGACGCCGCCTTGGCTTCGGACGGTTGTGCTGCTTCGATACCGGCGGATACCACGGGTCGAGGAGGCCGATGACCACGACCGCGCAGGCACAGCAGACCGTCTCCCACTGGCCGCTCGCGCGGCGGGTCGTGTCCGGGTTCGTGCAGCCCGGCGGGCCGGCGATGGTCGCCCGGGCGGCCGAGGGCGGCGGCCTGGAGGAGGGCAGCCGGGTCGTGGAGCTCGCGCCCGGACTCGGGCTCACCTCGGAGCTGCTTCTCGCCCACGGCGTCCGCACCTGGACCGGGGTCGAGCCGGACGCCACGGCGGCCGGCCATCTGCGCAAGGCGCTCGCGGGCGCCGGGCGCGACGTCGTCGAGGCCCCCCTCGGCGCCACAGGCCTGGAGGAGGGCGCGGCGTCGCTGGTCGTCGCCGACGGCCTGCTCAGCACGCTCTCGGCCGACGACCGGGCGGCCGCGCTCGCCGAGGGCGCGCGGCTCCTGCGCGCCGGCGGGCGGCTCGTGATCCTCGACGTGACCCCCGCGGCCGATGCCCCCGGCGTGGGCGCCGGACGCGACGCGCTGGAGTCGGCCGGCATCGCCATGCTCGACGTCGGCGCGTGGCGGGCCGCGCTCGAGGCGGCCGGGCTGGTCGTGGTCGGATCGCTCACCGGGCCGGTCGATCTGCCCGCGCCCCCGGCGCTCATGCGCGAGGCCGGGCCCCGGCTGGCCCTCCGGATCACGCGCGAGGTCGCGACCGACGCCTCCGTCCGCGGGCCGGCGATCGCGGGCCGCGACGCCCTTGCGATGCACTCGCCGATGCTCCGCGCGGTGGTCGCGGTCGGCGAGATGCCGCTGATCTTGGGAATGCGCCGCCCGCGCCGATAGCGTCCGGGTGATGAACGCCCGCCGCGCCATCCGCCTCGCCGTCCTCGCCGTCTGCCTCGCGGCTCTCGCCGCGGGCCCGGCGACGGCCGCTCCCTCCGGTCCGGTCCCGTCCGCGACGGCCGCGAACGTGCCCGTCCCACCCACCGCGAAGCTCGCCTGGGTGGGCCGCGTGCTCGCGCCGGTCACCGCCCGCGCCGCCCCGCGCCGGTCGGCCAA
Organism: Thermoleophilia bacterium; assembly: GCA_016463385.1. Lineage (GTDB taxonomy): Bacteria > Actinomycetota > Thermoleophilia > Miltoncostaeales > Miltoncostaeaceae > Miltoncostaea. The sequence continues at coordinate 7,864 of JAEMRL010000076.1, read as the reverse complement.
GGCGAAGATGGTCGTGCAGCCGATCGCCCCGTTCGCGCAGGGGGCGACGACCCTCCTGATCACGCGGTCGGTGGTCAAGGACGACGTGCGCTGGGTCGAGGTGCTGCTGCCGCGGCGCCCCAACGGCTCCCGCGGGTGGGTTCCGGCCGACGTGCTCTCGCTCAGCACCACCCCCTTCCGGATCTCGATCGACATCAGCGAGCGCCGGCTGACGTTGACGCGCGGGGGGAAGCGGATCTTCCGCACCCAGATCGCGGTCGGCAAGGCCGGCACCCCGACGCCGACCGGCAGGGACTTCGCGATCGCCGAGCTCGTGCGCACCAACCAGCCGGGCGCGTTCCTCGGCCCGATCGTCCTCCCGCTCACCGGCTACTCGGAGAAGCTCAACGAGTTCGCCGGCGGCGACGGCCGCGTCGCGATCCACGGCACCAGCCTGCCGGGCCTGATCGGGACGGCCGCCAGCAACGGCTGCATGCGGATGCGCAACGCCGACGTCGTGCGGCTCGCCTCCGCGGCCCGCCCCGGGACCCCGGTCTCGATCAGCCCCTGACAGACTGCGCGGCATGTTGCCGCTGCCCCGCCTGGCCGACGACCGCGTGCTGCTGCGCCCGTTCGGCGAGGACGACGTCCCCGCCGTCACCGCCTGCTGCCAGGATCCGCTGATCCAGAGCTTCACCCGCATCCCGTATCCGTACGGCGAGGACGATGCGCGCGAGTTCATCTCCGGCGCGCCCGCCCGGCGCCTGCTGGGGGAGAGCATCGACCTGGCGATGGCCGATCCGGGCGACGACCGCCTGCTCGGCGCGATCGGGCTGGTGATCGATCGCCACGACGTCCACCGCGCCGAGATCGGCTACTGGGTGGCGCCCTCCGAGCGGGGCCGGGGCGTCGCCCGGCGGGGCCTCGCGCTCATGTCCGACTGGGCCGTCACCGACGGCGGCTTCGCCCGCCTCGACCTCCAGGCCGCCGTGGCCAACGCGGCCTCGATCCGCGTGGCCGAGAGCTGCGGCTTCGTCCGCGAGGGCACGCTGCGCGAGGCGTGGTACCGGGGTCCGTCCCGGACCGACATGGTCCTCTTCTCGCTGCTGCCCACCGACCCGCGGGAGACTAGTCTGGGCGCTCCGTGACCGGCACCCGAGGAGAGACGAGTTGAGCGGCGAGACCCACGAGGGCGGCACGATCTGGGAGGACGGCCTCGGCCGGAGGGACCTCGACGCCCGCGTGCTGTGGGAGGGGGAGGAGGCCCTGACCGCCGACCCCCAGTCGGTGCGCTACGGCGACGGGAGGGCCCGGGTGGTGGCGCAGGCGGTGATCGGCGGGCCCGTCTTCCGCGGCCGCCCCGCGGTGGACGTCCTGCTGAGCGAGGGGCTGCGACCGGTCTACGCGCGGCTGACGCCCGAGCAGGCCCGCGCCGTGGCCGCGCTGCTGACCCGGGCGGCCGACCGGGCGGACGCCGGATAGCGCACGCAACCGCGACAGCATGCTTTTCATCCGATCGTCGGACAATAAAGGGGCGCTTTTGGCGTAATCCGACCGCGGCCCTAATCTTGCGGGAATGTCGCCGCGACGCTTGACGGATCTGCCGGCGGGAGCCCTCGCCCGCGCGCTGTTCGACGCAGTGACCGACGGGGTCCTGGTGCTGGACGCCGCCGGTGTGGTCGTCGACGCGAGCGAGGCCTTCTGCGAGATCCTGGGCTACCCCCGCCAGGAGATCATCGGCCGCACTCCGCCGCATCCGTGGTGGGTGGACGGGATGCTCCCCGCGGTCCCGCGCTTCGCTCCCGCCGGCGCGCGTGAGGCCCCGGCCGTCCTCGTGCGGCGCGACGGCACCACCATGCCGGCCACCGTCCGCTGGGTGTCGCTCGGAGACGGCCTCGACGGCGAGCCGCCGGGGTCGGTGGTCGTGGTGGGCCGCGCCACCGCGGCGCAGGGCCTGCCGCTCGGCGACGACGGCTACCGCTCGGTGGTCGAGGCCCTGCGCGAGGGCGTCGTGGTGCACGCGGCCGACGGCACGATCGTCTCCTGCAACCCGAGCGCCGAGCGCATCCTGCGCCTGACCGCCGGGGAGATCGTCGGCCGCGACTGGTCGCACTGGCGCCCGGTGCGCGTGGACGGGGGCGCCTACGGGCCCGGCGACACCCCGACCGCCGTGGCGGCCGCCACCGGGCGGCCGCAGGCCGATGTCGTGATGGGCCTCCACACCGGCGCGGACGAGGTGCGCTGGATCGCCGTCAACGCCGAGCCGGTGCCGGGGGACGACGGTCACCCCTCGGCGGTGGTGGCGAGCTTCTCCGACTTCGCCGAGCGCCGCCGCGGCCAGGAGCTGGTCAACCGCCTCGGGCGGATCCTGGAGCAGTCGCGCGACGAGGTGCACGTCTTCGACTCGCGCACGCTGCGCCTCGTGCAGGTGAACCGCAGCGCGGTGAGCAACACCGGCTACACGATGGACGAGCTGCACGCGATGACCCCCCTGGACCTGCTGCCCGAGCTCGACGCGGACGCCTTCGAGGCCATCGTCGAGCCGCTCCGCAGCGGCGACGTGGAGCGGGTGCAGTTCGAGACCGTCCACCGGCGCCGCGACGGCTCGACCTATCCGGTCGAGGTGCGCATGCAGCTCGTCGGGTCGGAGACCCCGCCCGTCATCGCCGCCGTGGTGCTCGACATCACCGCCCGCCACGCCGCCGAGCAGGAGCTGCGCGGCCGCGAGGCCGAGAACCGGAGGCTGGCCTTCGAGCAGGGCGCCCTGCGGCGGGTGGCGACCGCGGTCGCCCTCGTGGCCGACCCCCAGTCGGTGTTCGACCTGGTCTGCGAGGAGGCCGTGCGCCTGATCGGCGCCACCAGCGGCGGCCTCGTCCGGTTCGAGGACAACCGCTCGGTGTCGGCGGTGGGGACGTGGTCGACCGCCGGCTCGTCCCCGACCTTCCCGCCGGGCGAGTCGCTCGACGGGGGCGGCATGGCGGCCCAGGTCGCCCGCACCGGCCGCCCGGCCCGCACCGAGGGCTCCGAGGCCCTGGCCGGGCACGACATCGCCGTGGCCGTCCCGGTGAGGGCGGGCGAGCGCCTCTGGGGCGCGATCGGCGTGTCGGGGATCTCCGACGACCGCGCGCTGCCCGACCCGGTGGGGCGCCTCGGTCGCTTCGCCGAGCTGGTCGGCATCGCCGTCAGCAACGCGGAGGCCCGCGGGCGCCTGGCCGCGCTGGCGGCGACAGACCATCTCACCGGCCTGGCGAACCACCGCACCTTCCAGGAGCGCCTGGCCCAGGAGGCCGTGCGCGCCAGCCGCCACGGCCGCCGCTTCTCCCTGGTGCTGCTCGACATCGACCACTTCAAGCGGGTCAACGACGACCTCGGCCACCAGATGGGTGACGCGGTGATCCGGGAGGCCGCCCGCCGCCTCGACGCCCTCGGGCGCGCGGGTGACCTGATCGCGCGCGTCGGCGGCGACGAGTTCGCCTGGCTGATGCCCGAGACCGGCGGCATGGAGGCCTGGCGGGCCGCCGACCGCGCCCGCGAGGCGATCGCCGCCGAGCCCTTCCCGGGCGTCGGCCACCTGACGATCTCCGCGGGCGTCTGCGATCTCGACCAGGCACCCCAGCAGAGCGAGCTGTTCCGCCTGGCCGACGGCGCCCTCTACTGGGCCAAGCAGCACGGCCGCGACGTCGCGTTCCTCTACTCGCCCGAGGTCGTCGAGGTGCTCTCCGATGCCGAGCACGCGGAGCGCCTCACCCGGCTCCAGGCGCTCCAGAGCATCCGCGTCCTCGCCCGCGCCGTGGACGCCAAGGACCCCTCCACGCGGCAGCACTCCGAGAGGGTGGCCGAGGTGGCCAAGGTGCTCGCGGGTGCGCTCGGCTGGTCGGCGGAGGACGCCTCGGCGCTCCGCGACGCCGGCCTCGTGCACGACGTCGGCAAGATCGCCGTCCCGGACGCGATCCTCTTCAAGCCCGACCGGCTGACCCCCGACGAGTTCCGCCGCGTGACCGCCCACGCGGCGCTCGGCGCCGAGATCGTCGCCGACGTGCTCTCGGGCGCCCAGGTCGCCTGGGTGCGCGGCCACCACGAGCGATGGGACGGGCAGGGTTACCCGGATCGTCTCGGGGGCGAGAACATCCCGGAGGGCGCCCGCATCCTGACGCTCGCCGACGCCTGGGACGTCATGACCTCCGAGAGGCCGTACGGCGTCCCCCTGTCGCGCGAGGACGCGCTGGCCGAGTGCCGCCGGTGCTCGGGGGCCCAGTTCTGGCCGGCGGCGGTCGAGGCGCTGGAGCGCGTCATCACCGACGGGGACCTGACCGCCGAGCGCTGACGGGCGCGGCGCGGCCCGGGCCGCCCGATCGGGACGATTCCCGGTCTCTCGGGGGTCCTGTCCGCGACGTGACGGTGAGGGCGCGCCGCGGCCCACCCCCGTGAGGCCGGCCCGGTGGCACTGGGGTAGGTTCGCGCCAACAGCGACAAGGGGGAGTGATGGATCTCAAGGGCAACGCCGTCACCTGGCTCGGCCATGGAACCTGGCTCTGGGAGACCTCCGAGGGCAGGCGCCTGCTCATCGACTGCTGGCTGGAGGGGAACCCCTCGACGCCGGACGAGTTCAAGGACCCGGCCGCCGTCAAGGCCGACGGCATCCTGATCACGCACGGTCACTTCGATCACATCGGCCAGGGCGGCACCGAGGCCGTCGCCGCCATCAGCGCGAACGGCGCTCCGCCCACCTTCGCGATGTTCGAGGTCGCGGCCTACCTCGGGGGCAAGGGCGCCGAGGTCACGGGCTTCAACATCGGCGGCGCGGTCGAGGTGGCCGGCGTCACGGCGACGATGGTCCAGGCGGTCCACTCGGGCGGCATCACCGACGATGACGGCTCGATGGTCTACGGCGGACCACCCGCCGGCTTCATCCTCGAGTTCCCCGACGGGCTGGTCGTCTATCAGGCCGGCGACACGGACGTCTTCGGCGACATGGCCCTGATCGCCGAGATCTACTCACCCCACGTGAGCGTCCTGCCGGTCGGCGACTTCTACACGATGGGCCCCCGGCAGGCGGCGCACGCGGTGCGGCTCCTCGGGGCGACCCAGGTGCTCTGCGGGCATTACGGGACCTTCCCCGCCCTCGCGGGCAGCCCGGCGAAGCTCCGCGAGCTGGTCGGCGGCGGGGTGGACATCCCCGACACCGTGCCCGGCGTGCGCCTCAGCTCCTAGCGCGACCCGTGACGGGGGCCGGGGCCGTGCGGGCCCGGCCCCTTCAGGTCCGGGCGCGGCCCAGCTCCGCGAGGGCCGCGTCCACCGCGCGCGCCACGAAGGCCTCAGCGACCGGCTGACGGGCGATCATGGCCCGGTAGAAGAGGGGCCCCACGATCAGGGCGACCGCATCCTCGATGTCGAGGCCGGGCGGCAGGTCGCCGCGCTCGACCGCGCGCTCGAGGATGCCGGTGAGCGGCCGGCGGCCGGTGCTCAGTGTGGTCTGGTGCAACCGCTCGAGCGTGACGTCGCGGCCGGCGGCGTCGGCGAGCGAGCCGATCGCCGAGCACCAGCCGGCGTCGTTGAGCTTGAGGGTCAGCCCGCCCAGTACGACGCGCAGATCCTCGCGGAGCGAGCCCGTGTCGGGGGAGGGGAGCGCGGCGTCCGCGCACACGCCGAAGGCCTCGGCCAGTAGGGCCTCCCGGCTCGGCCAGTGGCGGTAGATCGTGGTCTTGGCCGCCCCGGAGCGGGCGGCCACCGCCTCGATGCTCACGCCGGAGAACCCCTCCTCGGCGATCAGCGCCGCGCAGGCCTCGATGATCGAGGCCTTGGAGCGGATCACCCGCGGGTCGGCACGCGTGTCGTGGATGTGTCCTCCGGTCCCTTGCGCACTTCGCTACGGCGGCGTATCGTACCGCGCGTTCGCTACGGAACCGTAGCAGAAGGCCTGTGTCCGACGATGAGGAGTACCGGGTGAGCTCGACCGACTCGCGCAAGTGGATCGCACTGGTCCTGCTGTGCGCGACCCAGTTCCTGGTGGTGCTCGACGTCGCCATCGTCAACGTCGCGCTGCCGTCGATCCAGACGGCCCTCGACTTCTCACAGGAGAACCTGCAGTGGGTGGTGAGCGCCTACACGCTCACCTTCGGCGGCCTGCTCCTGCTGGGCGGCAGGATGGCCGACCTGCTGGGCCGCCGCCGGGTCTTCATGGCCGGCCTGGTGGTCTTCTCGCTGGCCTCGCTCGCCTGCGGCTTCGCCCAGACGGACACCGTCCTGATCATCGCCCGCGCCGTGCAGGGAATCGGCGCCGCGATCATCTCGCCGGCGGCCCTGTCGATCCTGGTGACGACCTTCGAGGAGGGCGCCGAGCGCAACAAGGCGCTCGGCATCTGGGGCGCCATCGCGGGCATCGGGGGCGCCGCAGGCGTGCTCGCCGGCGGCATCCTCACCGACAGCCTCGGGTGGGAGTGGATCTTCTTCGTCAACGTGCCGATCGGGCTCGCGGTCATCGCCCTGATCCCGCGCTACATCGACGAGAGCCGCGCCGAGGGCGCGACCCGGAACTTCGACGTCGCCGGGGCCGTGTCGGTCACGGCCGGTCTGGCGCTGCTGGTCTACGCGCTCGTCAACACCGACAGCGCCGGCTGGCTGTCGGGCGAGACGATCGCCCTGTTCGCGGCGTCGATCGCCCTGATCGTCGCGTTCGTCGTGATCGAGTTCCGCGCGGCGGCCCCGCTGCTGCCGCTCGGCATCTTCCGCCTGCGCAGCCTCACGGGCGCCAACATCGTCGGGCTGCTGCTCGGCGCGGCGGTGTTCGCGATGTTCTTCTTCCTGTCGCTCTACATGCAGCAGGTGCTCGGGTACTCGGCGCTGAAGTCGGGCTTCGCCTACCTGCTCGTCGCGGTCGTCATCATCCTCGCGGCCGGTGCCTCGCAGGCCCTGGTCACCCGCTTCGGGACCAAGATGATCCTGGCGATCGGGATGGCGCTGCTGACGGCGGGCCTCCTCTACTTCACGCAGATCGAGGTCGGCGGGTCGTACCTGATCGACCTGGTCCCGGGCTTCCTGCTCGCGGGCGTCGGCCTCGGCTTCGCCTTCGTCCCCGTGTCGATCGCCGCCCTCCAGGGCGTGCGGCCGCACGAGGCCGGCGTGGCCTCGGGGCTGATCAACACCTCCCAGCAGATCGGGGGCGCGCTCGGGATCGCGATCCTCTCGACGATCGCCACCTCCCGCACCGCGTCCGTCGTCACCGACGCGGGCGGCGCCGAGTCGGCGATCCCGGGGGCGCTCACCGAGGGCTTCCAGTACGCCTTCGCCGTCGGCGCCGGGATGGCCGTCATCGGGTTGATCGCGACGCTGCTCTTCCTCGATCGCGAGGACCTCGGCCACGAGGCGGCCGAGTCGCTCCCGGCCGAGGCGAATTGACCGCGCCCGCCCCGGGCCCGGGCCCTTGGCCCGGGCCCGGGGCGGGGTGTCAGATGTGGAGCTCCTCCGGCTGCAGCGCCCCGGACGCGAACCGGCCGCCCGACAGCGCGGCGGCCGAGGGGTGGGTGCGCGGCGCCCCGATGGCGATGATCTCGGCGAGCGCCAGCCCGGCGGCGTACGACTGCATCACGCCGCGTCCCGAGAACGAGTGGATCTCGAACGCGCCCTCCAGCCCCCCGACGGCGCCGATCAGCGCGGAGTTGTCGGGCGAGAGCTCGTAGAGGCCGGTCCACCCGCGGACGTGGTCGGCGCGGTCGAACCCGCTCGCCCGGGCCGCCAGGCGCGGCCAGATCTCGCGCTCGAAGAACGCGGGCCCCTCGTAGTCGAAGCGATAGGAGGACGGGTCACCGGGAGGCGAGAATCCGGCGAGCAGCATGTCGCCGGCCTCGTGGTGGAAGTAGACGTCGCTGGTGTCGACGACCATTCCGTA
>JAEMRL010000439.1 GCA_016463385.1 Thermoleophilia bacterium | reverse complement strand
GGAGGCGATGCGCGCCGAGCTCATGACCGCGCTGAGCCGGCTGGTGGGCCGCCGCTGAGGCGTCAGCCGGGCGGGGCGCCGCCCGCGTCGAGCAGCGCCTCGAGCCGCGAGAGGTCCTTGGGGAGCTGACGCGCCACGATCGGCTCGAGGGCGCCCTCCATCACCCGGCGCAGGCCCTTCAGGTGGAGCTCCACGACGACCTGCACGCGGGTGGACTCCTCGCCCTCGGGCTCCATCCGGACGGTGATGCGGCCGGCGCCGCCGTCGGCCGTGCCGGATTCCTCCCAGAGGCGGCCCGGCTCGAAGCCGACCACCTCCGCCGTCACGGTGCCGATCCCCTTGCTCTGCTCCCGCCAGCGGGTGCCGAGCCCGGTCGGCTCCGGCGTCAGCACCTCGACCCCGGACGTGTTCTCCTGCCACCGCGGCCTGCTGGGCGGGTCGGACACGACGGCGAAGACGCGATCCACCGAGTGCGCGATGACGCGCTCTACCTCGACTCTCACAGGCCGATCCTAGTGGCGCCGGATCAGCCCCGTCAGGCCTGCGCCATCTCCGCGCCCTCGCGGCTGACGACCCGGTCGCGTCCCTCCGACTTGGCCCGGTAGAGGGCGGCGTCGGCGCGCCGGTAGAGCGTCGCGGCGTCCCCCTCGTCGCAGAGCGAGCAGACTCCGGCCGACAGCGTCACGGCGATCCCGTCGGGACCGGGCGCGAGGGCGATCGCCCGGCGCGCCCGCTCGGCGGCGCGCGCGGCCTCGTCGAGGTCCGCCTCCGGGAGCAGCCACGCGAATTCCTCGCCGCCGACCCGGGCGACCAGCTCGCCGAGGCGCGCCTGGCGGGTCAGCTCGGCCGCCACGCGGACCAGGACGCCGTCGCCCGCGGCGTGGCCGTGGACGTCGTTGATGTCCTTGAAGTGGTCGAGGTCGAGGATCACCAGCGAGAGGTCGCGGCCGTGGCGACGGGCCCGCTCCACCTCGATCACCAGGCGTTCGTCGAACTCGCGCCGGTTGGCGAGCCCGGTGAGGTGGTCGGTGATCGCCTCCGCGCGGCGCTTGGCGAGCAGGTGCAGGTTCTCCCGGAAGGTGAAGCCCGCCCGCACCAGGATCATCGCGATCGTGGCGGCCGCCAGCAGGACCACGCCGGTCGGGAGCGCGAAGAAGTGGTCGAAGACGAGCATCGCCGTCGCGATCACCGCGCAGACGCCGGGAGTCAGCAGCATGCCCCAGCGCTCGATATCGACCGGAGCGGGCTCCTGCGCGGGCTGCCAGGCGGCGAACGCCAGCAGGAGGGCGCCCGCGGGGAAGAGGGCGTCGAGCGCGGTGCCGTCCACCAGATCACTGGTCGCGCTGAGGTAGATCAGCAGGCCGTCGGCGATCGCCGCGGCCGCGAGGCCGGCGCCCAGCAGGCTCCAGGTGCGGTCGGGACGCCAGCCCGAGAGCGTGAAGACCGCGGCGACCAGGCCGAGCAGCATCGCGTCGCCGAGCGGGAAGGCGAGCAGCGTGCCGAGCGCGAGGGCGCCTCCGGCCTCGGCGCCGAGCACCGGCTCCCAGAGGGCGCCGACGCAGGCGGCCGACACCGCGAGCGCGGCGATGGCGCCGTCGACGAGCAGGGTGGGGTGCACCCGCGAGAACTGGCTGCGCGCCAGCAGGATCAGCGCGGCCCCGCTCAGCGGGTAGAACGACAGCCAGAGCCCGTCGCTCAGGGAGGGCAGTGGGGGGATCTCGGTCTCGTCGAAGGCGAGCGAGTAGTAGAGGTCGCCCGCGGCCCAGGCGGCCAGGCCGGCGCCGAGCAGCAGCCACGCGAGCCGGCCGGGGCCCCGCCGCAGCGGGCGGGCCAGGCAGATCGCCGCGCTCGCGATCACGAGCGCGTCGGCGAGGCGCTCGGCCGGGACGGCGCGCAGGGGGCCGTCGGCCACGCCGAGCCCGATCTGCGCCGTCGCGGCGGCATAGACGGCCCAGAGGACCGCGAGCACCCCCCAGCCGGTGCGGCCCAGCGCGCGGCCGGCTGTCACCAGCCGGCCCCCCGCGACAGGACGATGCGGCTCGTGCGCACGGTGCGGGTGCCGTCGGGCCGGCGCACGGTGGTCACCGCGCGGGCGGCGAGCCGGGGGCGGCTCGCGATGCGCGCGCGTCCGGCCCGGTTCAGGCGCAGCGAGACGGTCGCGCGGCGGCCGGAGGGGACCGAGAAGGCGCGCTTGCCGAGCTTGATGCGGCGGCCCCCGCGGGTGATCGTGACCCGCTGATGGGCGGCCGCGCGGCCCGCCACCGGCGCCGCCCATGCGCGCGCGCGGCTGCCGTGGAGCAT
>JAEMRL010000438.1 GCA_016463385.1 Thermoleophilia bacterium | reverse complement strand
GTCGCCGGGCTGATCGGCGAGGCGCTCGGCGACCCCGACTGGCCCTACCTGCTCCAGTTGTCGGTGCTGCCGATCAACTTCGCGGCGTCGCTGTTCCCCGGCACGGAGGAGATCCCGAACTCGACCGCCGCCTGGGCGGGGGCCTATCTGGTCGTGGTCGGCCTCGCCGCCGCCGTGCTGCTGCGCCGCTACCGCCCGGGAGCCGAGGCATGACGGACGCTCCCGCGCTCTCGTTCGAGGGCGTCTCGCGCTGGTACGGCGACACCGTCGCCCTCGCCGACGTCTCGTTCGAGCTCGGCCCGGGGGTCACCGGCCTGCTGGGCCACAACGGCGCCGGCAAGTCGACCGCCCTGAAGCTCTGCGCCGGCTTCACCCAGCCGAGCAGCGGCGCCGTGCGGGTGCTCGGCACCGACCTCGCCGCCAGCCCGGAGGCCTACCGGCGGATCGGCATCGCGCACGACCGCGACGCCCTCTGGCCCTTCCTCTCCGCGCGCGACCTGGTGGCTCTCTGCGCGCGGTTGCGCGGCGTCGCCGATCCGGAGGCCGCCGCGATGCGCGCCCTCGCCGAGGTCGGCCTGGAGGACGCCGCCGACCGCAAGGTGAAGGGATTCAGCCACGGCATGCGCCAGCGGGTGAAGCTCGCCCAGGCGCTGGCGCACGACCCCGAGCTGCTTCTCCTCGACGAGCCCCTCAACGGGCTCGACCCCGCCCAGCGTCGCGGGGTCGTCGCGCTGATCCACCGGCTCGGCGACGAGGGCCGCACGGTGCTGGTCTCCTCGCACGTCCTGCACGAGGTGGAGCGGATGGCGCCCCGCGTGCTGGTGCTCGTGAACGGGCACCTCGTCGCGAGCGGCTCCACCGCGGCGATCCGCGAGCTGATCGCCGACCGCCCGCGCAGCATCCGCCTGGAGGCCACCGAGGGCCGGGCCCTCGCGCGCGAGCTGGTCGGCGCCGGGCTGGTGGAGTCGGTGCGATTCGACGACGGGGCGATCGTGGTGGAGTCGTCCGACGTCGAGCGCTTCGGCCGGGACCTCCCCGGCCTCGCCCGCGGCGTCGGGGCGCGCCTGCGCCGGGTGGAGCCGGTCGGCGACGACCTCGAGAGCGTCTACGCCTACCTGCATCAGCGCGCCCGCGGGGTGGGCCGGTGATCTCCTGGCCGGTCTACCGCCTGACGCTGCGCAGCATCCTCGACGGGCGCAAGGCGCTCGCCATGGTGGTTCTGGCGCTGGTACCCGTGATCGCGGCGATCGTGTTCGCGGCGGCGGGCGAGGTCGACCCGCGCATCTTCTGGGCCCGGCTCCTGCAGCGGCTCGTGATCCCGACGGTCACCGCGTTCGTGGCGGTCGTGCTCGGCGCCGGCGCACTCGGCGACGAGCGTGAGGACGGGACCATCCTCTACCTCGCCGCGACGCCCCTCCCCCGCCGCGTCCTCGTCATGACCAAGATCCTCGCCGCCTGGACCGTCTCGATGGCGCTGCTGGTGCCCGCGGTCGTCATCGCCGGCGTGATCAGCCTGGGCGACCGCCTCGAGGCCTCCCAGATCCTGTGGCCCCTGCTCGGCGTCGCGCTGAGCGCCCTCTGCTACTGCGCCGTGACCTCGTGGCTCTCGATGGTCACGCGGCGGCCGGTCGTGGTCGGCGCCCTCTACATCCTCCTGTGGGAGGGCTCGATCGCGACCTTCGCGGCCTCGGCCGACCGCTTCTCGATCGCGGCCTACGGCCGAGCGCTCGCGGTGGAGGGCGTCGTGGACGTGAACGCCCCGGACGCATCGGCCCTCACCGCCGTGCTGGTGCTGGCCGGCGCGACCGCGGTGGCCACCTGGGCGGCAACCCGGCGCTTCAGTCGAACAGAGCTTCCGTGACCGCCTCGTCGGGCCAGGCGACGCACGCGTCACGGCCCTCCTCCTTGGCCCGGTAGAGCGCCAGATCGGCCCGGCGCACCAGGTCGGCCGGGCCTCCCGGACCGAGCTGCGCCACGCCGAGGGAGGCCGTCAGGCGTCCGACCGGGCCGAACGGCCGCCCCCCGATCCCTCCCCGCAGGCGCTCGGCCGCCTCCAGCGCGTGGGCGAGGTCGGTGGACGGCAGCAGCCACGCCAGCTCCTCGCCGCCCACCCGGGCGGTCACGTCGCCGCGGCGCCCGCAGTCGCGCAGGCGGCGCGCGACCTCACGCAGGACCTCGTCGCCGGCGCTGTGCCCGAGCGTGTCGTTGACCCGCTTGAAGTGGTCGAGGTCGATCAGCACGAGGCTCAGGGCCGATCCCGTGCGCGCCGCCCGGGCGCACTCCTCGCCGAGGCGCCGGTGGAACGCGCCGTGGTTGGCG
>JAEMRL010000075.1 GCA_016463385.1 Thermoleophilia bacterium | reverse complement strand
ATGTCCGGCGCCGACCACTTCAGCGACCAGCAGGCGATCAACGCCTACATGGACACCAGCGTCCCGATCGACGTCGAGCGGGCGCGCCAGGAGCACGCGGACATCCGCGCGGCGCTCGAGGCGGCCGGGGTGGGCGTGGTGGGGGTCGACGCGCCGGAGGGCTGCCAGGACGGTGTCTACACCGCCAACTGGGCCCTGGTGCGGGGCGACGTGGCCGTGCTCTCGACGCTGCCGAACGCCCGCAAGGGCGAGGAGCCCTACGCCGAGCGCGTCCTGCGCGGCCTGGGCAAGGAGGTCGTCCGCGTTCCGGACGGCGCGCGCTTCAGCGGGCAGGGCGACGCCCTGCCGGTGGGGCGCTACCTGCTGGCCGGGTCGGGCTTCCGCACCGACCCCGAGGCGCACGGGTTCGTGGCCGACCGGCTCGGGTACGAGGTCGTCTCGCTGCGGGCCGTGCCCAAGCGGCGCCTCTTCGGCTGGGGCCGTCCGGTGATCAACCGCGACTCGGGCTGGCCCGACAGCCTCTTCTACGACATCGACCTCGCGATCGCCGTGCTGCGCCAGGACCTGATCGCGTGGTGCCCGCAGGCCTTCACCCGCGAGAGCCAGGCGCGGATCCGCGGGCTGGCGGGAGTCGACCGGATCGAGGTCTCCTACGAGGAGGCGGTACGGGGCTTCGCCTGCAACCTCGTCTCCACGGGCGACACGGTCGTGATGAGCCCCCGGGCCCCCCGGCTGCGCGAGGCGATCGAGGCCCGCGGCCTCACCACGGTGCCGGTGGAGGCCTCCGAGCTGCGAAAGGGCGGCGGCTACATCCGCTGCTGCACCCTCACGCTGGACAACGACTAGCCCGCACGGGGACGATGATCCGGTGATCCCGGGTCCGCGACGCTGGTGGGCGATGGCCGCCGCCGCCCTCCTCGTCGCCGGTCCGGCGGCCACGGGGGCGGGCGCGGTGCCCCGCATCCACTTCACCGATGTCATCTCGGGCCCCGTGCGCGGGGGCGCCGGCGGTCTGGGGGCGCCGATCACGCTGTTCGGCACCGGGTTCGGCGAGGCCCGGGGTGCCTCGGTCGTCACGATCGGCGGCGTGCCCGTGGAGCGCTACGTGCTCTGGGGCGCCCGCGCCCACAACCCTGCGCTCCGGGTGGTGGTGGTGCAGCCCGGATCGCGGGTGCGCGCGGGGCGCATCGCCGTCACCGTCGCCGGGCGCACCGCCGTCGGCCCGCGCTTCACCCCCCGCCCCGGCCGGGTGCTCGCGGTCGCCCCGGGGGGGAGCGACGGCGGCCCATGCTCCCTCGCGCGACCCTGCGCGAGCCTGCAGCACGTCATCGATGCGCGGGCCCGGCGTGGCGACCGGGTGCTGGTGCGCGGCGGCGTCTATCGCGAGGGGGAGGTCTGGCTGCGGGCCGGCGGGCCACCGATCGCGATCACGCGCCAGCCAGGGGAGGAGCCGGTCTTCGTCAACGCCTCGCGTCCTCTGATCGCCGAGCGCGACGACGTCACGGTGGCAGGGCTCGGATTCCGCGACGGGAAATCGGCCGGGATCCCCGACACCGGCCTGCCCGGGCCCCGCGGCGTGCGCCTGATCGACAACGCCTTCTCGGGGACGATCGGCTTCTCGGCGGTCGACTCGCACGGCGACGGACATCTGATCGCGGGCAACGTCTGCCGGGTCGCGGGCAGCACCGTCGGAACGCAGGGGCACTGCTTCTACGTCTCCTACGGACGGGGCGTGCGGGTGCTCGACAACGTCGCCGAGGGCGCGACCGGCTACGGCATCCACGTGTTCGATCAGCAGCGGGCGGCGGACGACTTCCCGCGGGTGATCCGCGACCTCCTCATCCAGGGCAACCGCGTGGGCGCCTCGCGCGAGCGCTCGGGGATGATCCTCGCGATGGGCGACGAGGGCGGGCGCGGCAACCGCATCGACGGCGTCGTCGTGCGGGGGAACCGCTTCGCGGGCAGCAACCATGCGGGCGTCGTGGTGGGGGCGCGCGTGGGGCGCCTGCGCATCACCGGAAACACCGTCGGCGACAACGGGCGCCAGGGCGTCAACGTCGCCGACGACCCGACGATCCGCGACGTCGTCATCTCGGCCAACACGATCATCCAGTCACCCAACCGCCTCTGCCGCAGTAACTGCACCTGGTTCGCGCCGGCCGCCGTGGAGGTGGGGGCCCGCGCCCGGCAGGTCGTCGTCGCGGGCAACCGCCTGCTCGGCGGCGGACGGGTGCTGCGGCGCTGAGCGCTCGGCTCAGCCCGAGTGAGCGACCTGGGGGAAGTAGGTCTCTGACACCCGGATCTGCACCTCCTCCAGCGCGTCGCACAGGTCGTGCGCGGCCTGGTGGAGCTCCTGCGCGGAGGCGTCGGTGCCCTCCAGGGCGTCGAGCATCTCCCGCACCCGGGCGCAGGCCGGCATGACCCGCCCGGCGGTCGGCAGCTCCCCCACCAGATCGATCACCGAGCCCATGCAGTAGGCGACCGAGCGGGGGAAGCTCGGCTCGAGCAGCAGGAAGCGCATCGCCGAGGCGGCCGACACGGGCTCGCCGGCGGTGCGGTGGTACATGTGCAGCGCCGACAGGGCCCGCAGGACGCCGATCCACTGGACGTCGTCGTAGCGTCCGGCGTCCTCGCCGCCGAGGAGGCGTCCGGCGCGGACGTCGAGCACGCGCGTCGTGAGCGCCGCGCGCTCGATGTGCCGCCCGAGCCGCATCAGCGTGAAGGCGGCGTCGCGGCTCATGTTGCCGAGCAGGATGCCCAGGAAGCGCTGGTGGTCGTCGATGACGCGCTCCAGCAGGCGGGCGCGCCCGCGGCGGTCGAGGCCGGCGCCCCGGTGGGCGTGGACGTAGAGGTGGAGGTCGTTGGCGACCACCCACGCCTCGGTGGGCACCACCTCGCGGCACGAGCGCAGGTTCTCGCGGGCGTGCTCGACGCTCGAGGCGATGCTCTCGGGGTTCTCGGTGCTGGTGACCGTGAACCGGGTCACCGAGGCCTCGTCCATGCGGTGGAACGACTCGCGGAAGAGGCCGGGGTCCCCGCCCACCTGCATCAGCGGCTCCCAGGTGAGCGGCACCGACACGGGCATGTCCGCCAGCAGGTGCGTGTGCTCGCGCACCACGCGCGCCACCCCCTCCGCCCGCTCGAGCTGGCGCGCCGCCCAGTAGAGGTGCTCGCCGACCCGGGCGAGCAGGGTCACCGCAGGGCCGCCGGCCGCTCGACCACCCAGGTGTCCTTGCTGCCGCCGCCCTGGGAGCTGTTGACGATCAGCGAGCCCTCCCGGAGCGCCACGCGCGTGAGGCCGCCGTTGGTCACGTAGTGGTCCTCGCCCGAGAGGATGAACGGGCGCAGGTCGACGTGGCGCGGCGCGATCTCGTCGCCGGCCAGGGTGGGCACGGTCGACAGCGACAGGATCGGCTGGGCGACCCAGTTGCGCGGGTCGGCCTCGATCGCCTCGACGGCCGCGTCGAGCTCGGCCTGCGTCGCCCGGTCGCCGATCAGCAGCCCGTAGCCGCCGCTCTCGTTCGCCGGCTTGACCACGAGCCGGTCGATGTTCTCGAGCACGTGACGGCGCTCGTCCGCGTACATGCACCGCCAGGTGGGCACGCTCGCGATCAGCGGGTCCTCGCCCAGGTAGTAGCGGATCAGGTCGGGCACCCAGGCGTAGACCACCTTGTCGTCGGCCACGCCGGCGCCGGGGGCGTTGGCGATGCCCACGTTGCCCGACCGCCAGGCCCGCATCAGCCCGGGCACCCCGAGCACCGAGTCGGGCCGGAAGACCTCGGGATCGAGGAAGGCGTCGTCCACGCGCCGGTAGATCACATCGACGCGCTCGCGCCCCCCGAGGGTGCGCATGTACACGCGGTCGCGGTCGTCGACGACCAGGTCGCGGCCCTCGACCAGCGGTACGCCCATGCGGCGCGCCAGGAAGCAGTGCTCGAAGTAGGCCGAGTTGTAGACGCCGGGCGTGAGCACGACGACGTTCGGCGACCTGCGGCCCTCGGGCGCGAGCGACTCCAGCATCCGCTCGAGGCGCTCGGGGTAGTCATCGACCGGCAGCACGCTCTGGCGGGCGAAGAGGTCGCCGAAGGCCCGCTTGGACATCAGCCGGTTCTCGAGCATGTAGCTGACGCCCGAGGGCACGCGCAGGTTGTCCTCGAGCACGTACATCGCGCCGTCGGCGCCGCGCACGAGGTCGCTGCCGCAGACGTGGGCCCAGACGCCGAAGCGGGGGCGGGCGCCCACGCACTCGGGGCGGAAGTTGACCGACTCGTCGAGCAGCTCGGCCGGGAAGACGCCGTCGGCGATCACCCGGCGCTCGTTGTAGACGTCGTCGATGAACATGTTCAGGGCGGTCAGCCGCTGGGTCAGGCCGGCCCGGATGCGACGCCACTCGGCGGCCGCGATCACCCGCGGGATCACGTCGAAGGGCCACGCCCGGTCGATGCCCCGCCCGTCGCTGTAGACGGTGAAGGTGATCCCCATCGCGAGGATGTCGATCTCCGCCCGGTCCTGGCGCTCGCGAAGCTCGGTGAGGCCCATGTCGGACAGGCGCTGCACCAGGCCGCGCGCCGCGCCGCGCGGGCGGCCGTCGTGGCCCATCAGCTCGTCCCAGTGGCCGGAGAGGGCCGACATGCCGGGGAGTCCGTGCGGCCGGTCGGGCCCGATGGGCTCGCGTGGGCCTCGCGAAACCGTCGTCATCGTCCCTCCTCGCTCGACGTCTGGCGTTCTCCGTGCCGGGGGAGTCTGCCGAGCGGTATCGCGCGATCGCATGGGCCGGTCGCACATGGTCCGCCGGGGGATATTGGCCCCCAGGACGAACACGGCGCCGGTCACATCAGGACGAGCACCTGCGCGACGACGATCTTCAGGATCATCGCGGCCGGATAGACCAGGGCGTAGCCGAGCCCGACCCGCTGATCGGACGTGCGCTCCTGGGCGAGCGCCAGCACCGCGGGCTGGGTCTGGGCCCCCGCGATGATCCCGGCCATGCGGGGGCCGCCCAGCTTCAGCAGCCGGCCGAGGGTCAGCAGCCCCCCCGCCGCGACCCCGGTGACCACCAGGCCGGCGAGCAGGATGCGCGCGCCCTCGGGGCTGCCGAGGGCGTCGACCAGGTCGCCGCCGGCCCGCGATCCGGCGACGGCCAGGAACAGCAGCACGCCGAGCTGCTGGAGGGCGATCGAGGCCGTGTAGGGGATCGACCAGACGACGGGGCCGGTGCGGGCGAACCGGCCGAGGACCAGGCCCACCAGCAGGGGGCCGGCCGCGAGGCCGATCTCGAAGGTGCCCCCGGCGGGGGAGGGCAGCGGGAGGACGCCCAGCAGCAGGCCGACGCAGAGGCCGAGGGAGAGGCCGATCGGGTTCAGGTCGCCGGGCCCCCGCTCGGAGTCGCCGAGGAAGCGCGCGACGTCGCCCAGGCGCTCGCGCGGCGCGATGACGCGGATGCGGTCGCCCTGCTGCACGACGAAGTCGTCGGTGGCGAGCAGGTCGATGTCGCCGCGGCGCACCCGCGAGGCGAGCGCGCCGAAGCGGCCCGGCAGCTCGAGCTGGCGCACCGTCAGGCCCGAGAGCTTGCGGCTCGACATCGTGATCCGGCGCATGTCGAGCAGCCGCCGGTCGAGCGTCATCGGCTCCGCCGCCGGCACGCCGACCTGGTCGGCGACCGCCTCGATGTCGCTCTGGCGCCCGATCGCCGCCACCAGGTCGCCGGGCTCGAGCAGCGTGTCCTCGGCCGGCACCTCGGTGACGTCGCCGTGCTTGCGGCGCGAGAAGAGGACCGGGTGCTCGGGGTCGTGGGAGAAGTGGCCGACCGGCGGCAGCCCCTCCTCGGTCACCTCGAGCGTCACGCTGATGATGGGCGACTCGGCCTCGGCCTCGTAGCGCCGCTGCGCCCGGCCGCGGCCGAGCGCCCAGGCGGCCAGCATCATCATCACCACCACGCCCGCCAGATAGGTCACCGAGTAGCCGACCGTCGGCGCGGGCGAGCCGCCGGCCTGCTCGGTGGCGGCCGCGAGGGCCGGGGTGTTGGTGAGGGCGCCCGAG
This sequence comes from Thermoleophilia bacterium, assembly GCA_016463385.1. Lineage (GTDB taxonomy): Bacteria > Actinomycetota > Thermoleophilia > Miltoncostaeales > Miltoncostaeaceae > Miltoncostaea. Next base: position 3,145 of record JAEMRL010000075.1, on the reverse strand, counting down.
AAGACGCCGGCGATCAGCTCGGAGCTGAGCCCGAGCGCCCGCCCCACGCCGTAGGCCACGCCGCCGCACGCGGCGAGCAGGGCGGTGACCGACAGCATCGTCCCGAGCCCGGAGCGCAGGGCGCCGAAGAACGCCGCGCCGCTCGCGACCCCGATGCAGTAGGCGAACAGCGCGAGGCCGAGCTGGCCGACCACCGGGGGCAGCTCGAGCCGTTCGTCCCAGGCCGACAGCGCGAGCGCGGTGAAGAGCACCGCCGCCGGCCCGAGCATGAAGCCGCGATAGCGGACGGCCCCCGCGATGCTGCCGATCGCCAGGCAGGCGAACAGCAGGAGCACGGGGTTCTCGACGAGGAAATCGGCCATGGAGGGGTACGCCCGGGGTCGGCGGTGTGTCTCACCCGGAGGCGCCGGGTCGACGGGCGGGGGATGCTCGTCGACCGACCGGATCGGCACAAGACGCGGGCCGATCAAGTAATTCCGCTACCGATGCAGGGAGGATTGTCCCGGTGCACATGGGGTCGTGCGCCGTCTTTGGACCGCAGCACAGGGACGCGGCGCGCGCCGTCCGCGAGTGTCGCGCCGGGAACGGGGTCCGGAAGGCCCGTCGCCCGCCATCGCCGCACCCCGGCGGAACGCCCGGATCTCGTGAACGAGCCGGGCGGCTCCGAGTCCCGACGGGCCGGCGCCAGGTCGTGACCACGCCGAGGAGGTGAACGCGATGAGAGCCACGCCGACACCAGGGGCCCCCGCCCGGTCCGGGCGGTGTGACAGTCCCGTGAAGGCGGCGGGCGCGCGCGGCACGGGCCGTCGCGGATGTGACGCGCGGAGAGGCCGGAAGGGCCCTGCGGACAACGTTTGGTGTCGTCCGTCACGACGCCGGGGCCACAGTTGTGTCACGGAGGTATCGACCCCTGGTCCTTGGGGGGGGTGGGGCCCGTCTGTCGACTAGGTGACGCTGGAAAACCGCCACCCATAGAGTCGCCCCCAGAACCGAATCGCGAGAATCCGCAATCGACCACCGGGACGATCGTCCCGTCCCACCACCCGAAAGGGCCATGGACACCATGACCGTTCGACCGAAGGGCTCCGCCGGCGCCGTGCGCCGCTCCCCGCACCGCGCTGCTCCAGCGACGGGGGGAGGGCGCAGAGCGCCGTGACGACCCCGTAGACGAGGGCGGCCGGGCTACGCGAATAGCCCGGCCGCACTGCCCACCGACACGTGCACCCAGGTCGCGATAACCGAGGAGACAGACGCCGATGGACAGACATCCAGTCTGCCACATAGTCCGTGGCAATCCGCACACGCAGGTCCGAACGCACCCCCGGTCCGCCGCCCCTCCGCCGGACGGAGGGTGAGATGAGGCTGGACGTCGTGATCCCGGCCTACAACGAGGAGCGGCGCATCGGCGCCACCCTCGAGGCCTATCGCGCGGGCTGCCCGGACCCGGCCGTCACGTTCCTGGTGGCGCTGGACGGCTGCAGCGACGCCACCGCAGCGATCGTGCGGGCCCATGCCGAGGCCGACCCGCGCGTGCGGCTCATCGAGTTCCCCAAGCTCGGCAAGGGCGGCGTCCTGATGGAGGCCTTCCGCCGTTGCTCGGGCGACCTGATCGGCTTCGTCGATGCCGACTGCGCCACGCCGCCGCGGGAGTTCATGAGGCTCGCCGAGGTGGCGCACCACGTCGACGTCGCCATCGCCTCGCGGCGGCACCCGGCGGCGGTGCTGCCGGTGCGCCGCCCGCTCACCCGCCGGATCACCAGCGCCGGTTTCGCGGCCTTCACCCGCCGGCTGTTCGGGCTGGACGTCCGCGACACGCAGTGCGGCGCCAAGGTGCTGCGCCGGGAGGTCGTCGAGCGCGCCGTGCCGCTGATGTCCTCACGCGACTTCCTGTTCGACGTCGATCTGCTGCTCGTGGCGCGCGCCCTCGGCTACCGCATCGCCGAGGTGCCGACCGTCTGGATCGACCAGGCCGGCTCGCGCGTCGACGCGGTGGCCGACGCACGCCGGATGGCCGTCTCGTCGCTGCGCCTGTGGCTCCACCACCGCGTCCTGCCCGTGCCGGGGCAGCCGTCGGCCCCCGCCCCCGCGCCCGCGCCGCCGCGCCTCGCCGCCGCGCCTGCTCCCGCTGCGGCCGGGCCGGAGATCGCGACCGACGACCTCGCCGCCGTGGGGGTCTGAGCATGGCGGGCTCCACGATCCTCGTGGCGGGGGGTTTCGACGCCGCCGACCCCGGTCACGACGCCGTGATCCAGGCGTGCGCCGGCGCCCTGCCCGGCTTCGTGCTCACGGTCGCGAGCAGCGACCCACTGACCACGAGCGCTCGTCACGGGGTCCGCTCGGTCGACCGGGCCGACCGCACCGAGGTCGCGCGGGTCGCGACGCGGGCCGACGCCCTCGTGATCGCGGGGACGCCCGTGTTCGCCGCACGGCCGGGCGACCGCAGCGGAGTCCAGCGGCTCTCCCGGGCGACGGCGATGGCGCTCACCGTGGCCGCTCGCGGGAACCCGGTCGCGCTGCTGGGCGTCGGTGGCGCCCCGCTGCCGGGCCGCATCGCGCCCGCGCTGGCCCGTCAGCTCGTGCGGCAGGCCGATCTGCTCGTGCTGCGCGACCACGCGACGGCGCGCGCTCTGGCGGCGACCGGGGCGACGGCCCCCTTCCGGGTCGGAGCCGACCCCGCCTGGGCCGTGTTCGGCGACGCCGCCGGCGGACCGCAGGTCGCCGGGGACTCCGTGATGGTCGTGGTGTCGGCGGCATCGTTCGGCGCGAGCGTCGCGGCGCCGCTCGCGGCGGCCCTCGACGCCGTGATGGCGGCCGGGCTGGAGGTGCGGCTGATGCCCTGGCGCACGGGGCCGGTGGGCACCGCCGACCGCGAGCTCTGCCGCCGCATCGCCGAGCGCGTCGGGTGGCGCACGGTCGTCGTGCCGGCCGAGCACGGCCTCGACGGCGTCCGCCACGCGATCGCCGGCGCGCGGGCGGCCGTCGTGATGCCGTACCACGCGGCGATCGCCGCGGCCGCAGCCGGGGTGCCCTGCGTCACCTTCGGCGGGCGCCCGGCGACGCCGGCGCTCGGGCACCCGCTGGCCTGGCGGTCGGTGTCGATGACCTCCGACCCCGCGCGCATCGGGTCGTCGATCATCCGGCAGGC
>JAEMRL010000437.1 GCA_016463385.1 Thermoleophilia bacterium | reverse complement strand
CAGCATGACGGGCCGGTGCGCGCGGTAGAAGCGTCCCGCGTCGCGCAGGATCTGGCCCGAGGCCCGGCGGCGGCGCAGCGGCAGCGGGACCGGCGGTGACCAGCGGGTCGAGCGGGCCGCGACGCCGCCGACGCTGACGAGCCCCGCCACCAGCAGCAGGAGCACGTAGGGTGAGGTGACGGCCGTGTAGATCCTGCCCCCGGTGCGGACCACCGAGCAGAACGCGTCGGTGGCGGTCGGCCCGAGGGTCCTGTTCGCCGGGATGGCGAAGCTGCCGTCGCGCAGCGAGTCCTGCCAGGTCATGGGCGCGTCCCACTCCCCCTTCGCCGCGGGGCCGGGAGGCGCGTCGTAGGGCGACGGCTGGAACTCCCCCCAGCGTCCCTCGAACGAGAGCCAGGCGAGATCGCCCCGCCCCTCGGCGCCGGTGGCCGGCAGCAGCCGTGCCTCGGTGGGGCGGAACGTCGACGGGCCGGTGGTGTCGTCGCACCCGAAGCCCTCGTCGGCGCTGCGGCCGAGGTAGAGGTCGGAGGTGAAGAAGTTGGCGTGCGACCCCGCGCCGGCGTAGACGACGGGGTGGTCGCCCCGTCGCTCGAGCTTGTCGTCGTCCCACGCGGCGCGCTCGCCCCCCGAGTGCTGCGAGTAGCCCACCTCCAGCGGGGTGGCCTCGAGCGCCTCCTCCGCGGTGGTGGCGGGGAAGACGATCTGGATGAACTCCCAGTCGCCCTCGTGCGTGTTGACGTAGTCGTCGAAGTACCAGAAGAACCAGTACTGGAGCACCAGCCGGTCGGGGGCCGCGGCCTCGCGCGCGATGTGGGCGTAGGCGACGTCGGGCTCGCCGGCCGCGAAGGCGATGAAGTCCTGCTCGAATCCGCATCCGGCGCGCCGCGGGTTGCCCGGGAAGTCGAGCGAGGTCTCCGGCCCGAGGCCGGCCAGGTCGGCCGCGCCGGGGCCGCGCGCCACGATCTGCCCGTCTCCGTCGCGGAGGACGACCGCGGGCTTGTCGAGCACCACCTCGACACCGGTCGGGCGGTAGGCCTCTCCGCCGCGGTCGCAGGCGCCCTCCTGGTCGCGCGTCACGACGATCGGCGCGTACCGGGCGGCGAGCTCGGCGGCGCCCGGCTCGACCTCGTCCTGTGCCGTGGCCGTCCCGGAGGCGCCGAGCACCGCGGCGGCGGCGAGGATCGCTGTGGCGACGATGCGCCGGAGCCGGGCGGAGGTCGTCACGGCGCCATTATGTACGTCGCGCCGCCCGTGCGGCATCGCCGCACGGGCGATCCGCAGTGACGCGGATGGGCCCGGGCCGGGCCGGCGACAGGCTCCAGGGGTCATGCTCTGGCGGGACCACCGCGTTCCGCGTCGTGCCCGAGGGGAATCGCCCCGCGCCCGCGCCGTACGCTCCCGGACCGTTTCCCGAAGGAGGACCTCCATGGACGCCGACCGCGCCGCCCAACTGCTCGCCGCCGAGCGGGAGCGCATCGAGCAGCACCTGACGCGGCTCCGGGGCGAGATGCCCTCCGACGCCGTCATCGACGACACCGACCAGGGCGATCTGGCGTACGACATGAACGAGCGCGAGCGCGACGCCGCGCGGATCACCGAGCTGGAGGACGAGCTGCGGGCGCTGGAGCGGGCCGAGGCGCGGCTCGCCGCGGGCACCTACGGGCTGAGCGTCGAGAGCGGAGAGCCGATCTCCGATGCCCGTCTCGAGCGCCTGCCCGCCGCCGAGCGGACCGCCGACGAGCAGCGTCTCTGGGAGCGCTCGGGGCGGTAGCCGCCGCGGATCAGCGGGCGGGGTCCGGCGCGGGCACCGGTTCCGCCCCGCCGGGCGCGGCGAGCGCCGACAGCCCGCGGATCAGCTGCGCGCGCTCCGCGGGCGTGAGCCGCTCGAGGATCTGCTCCACGCTCGCGGGCTCCGGCCACGGCGTGCTGTCGGCACAGAGCTCGTAGCCGGCCTCGGTGAGCGCGATCCGGGTCCGGCGCCGGTCCGCCGGCACCGGCTCCCGCACGGCGAGCCCGAGCGCCAGCAGGCGGCTCGTGAGGTCGGCCACCATCGCCCGTGAGACCCCGAGCCGGCGGGCCTGCTCGCTCACGCTGAGCGGCGTGTCGGCCAGGATCCTCACCAGCGCCAGCATGCGCGGTGTCACGCCGGGAACGTCGCAGGCCCGGTCGATCGGCAGCAGGCCGTCCAGCAGCACCGGGACCATCTCGGCGATCGCGGTCGATTGCTCGTGGAGCGGAGGCTCGTCGATGAGCTCCGGCTCCGGCAAGGGCTCGGGTTCCGGCTCCGGCGCGGGCTCGGGATCCGGCTCCGGCTCCGGCTCGGGCTCCGGCTCC
>JAEMRL010000436.1 GCA_016463385.1 Thermoleophilia bacterium | reverse complement strand
TGGTTGCTGGGATCGGTGACCTCGGGACCCCGGCGCCGGGTGGTGTCGAGCGTCGTGTCCTCGTCGCTTCTGGCCCGGATCGCCGAGCACCACGGGGCCCGCCACGCCGAGACGCTGACCGGCTTCAAGTGGCTCTCGCGGCCCGCGATGGAGGATCCCGCGAGCGTCCAGGTGCTGGCCTACGAGGAGGCGATCGGGTACGCCATCGGCCCCGACGTGCGCGACAAGGACGGCATCTCGGCCGCCCTCGCGGTGGCGTCGATGGCCGCGGCCGCCCGCGCCGCGGGGCGCACGATCCTCGACGAGCTCGACGACCTGCACCGCCGCCACGGGGCCCACGTGACCGACAACTTCTCCCTGCGCGACGAGGCGCCGGGTGGAGCGGCGCGGCGGGCCGCCCTGGTGGAGCGGCTGATCGCCGACCCTCCCGCGCGCGTCGGCGCCCTTGCGACCACCGGGGTGCGGGCGCTCGCCCCCGACGTGCTGCGCATCGATCTGGAGGCGGGCGTGCGCGTGATCGTCCGCCCGAGCGGGACCGAGCCCAAGCTCAAGTGCTACTGCGAGGCCGTCGAGCCCGTGCCCGACGGGGACGTCACGGCGGCCCGCGAGCGGGCCCGGGCGCGCCTCACCGATGTCCGCGCCGGACTGACGGCGTCGCTGCTGTCCTGACGGGCGCGCCCCGGCGTGCCAAGATCACCCGGTGCTGAGCATCGGTCGCGACACACGCGGTTCCGTCCTCACCGGTCCCCTCCTCGGCGGCCCGGTGCGCGTCGCCGCGGTCGACGGCCACGCCCTCGAGCAGCGGGCCGCCCGGCTGGCCGCGCGATCGGTGAAGCGGGAGAGCAAGGAGGCCGGCCTGGAGCTCGCGGCCCGTTGCATCGACCTGACCACGCTGGAGGGCGCCGACACCCCGGGCAAGGTGCGCGCCCTCTGCTCGCGCGCGATCCATCCCGATCCCGATGACCCCTCGATGGCCCCGGTGGCCGCGGTCTGCGTCTACGGCGCTCTGGTGTCCGTGGCGAGCGCCGCCGTCGCCGGCTCGCCCGTGAAGGTCGCCTCGGTCGCCGGTGCTTTCCCCTCCGGTCAGAGCCACCTCGCCGACCGGCTCGACGAGATCCGGCGGGCCGTGGAGGACGGCGCCGACGAGATCGACATCGTCCTCAACCGGGGTGCCCTGCTCGCGGGCCGTCTCGACGTGGTGCACGACGAGGTCGCCGCCTCGAAGGAGGCGTGCGGGCACGCCCACCTGAAGACGATCCTGGAGACGGGGGAGCTCGGCTCCTACGAGATGGTCCGGCTGGCCTCGATGGTCGCCATGGCCGCGGGCAGCGACGTCATCAAGACCTCCACCGGCAAGCTGCCGGTCGGCGCCACCGCGCCGGTCGCGCTCTGCATGGCCGAGGCGATCCGCGAGTTCGCCGACCAGACCGGCGTCGAGGTCGGGCTGAAGCTCGCCGGGGGCATCCGAACCTCCAAGCAGGCCCTCGGATACCTGGCGATCGTGTCGGAGACGCTCGGCGCCGCCTGGCTGACGCCCGACCGCTTCCGGATCGGCGCCTCGACCCTGCTCAACGACATCGTCCTGCAGCGCCGGTTCCGGCGCACCGGCCGCTACGGCCGCACCCACGACCTCCCGGTGGACTGATGACCACGACCCCGCACCGCGACACCGGCGCCGACGCCGCCACCGCCGACCTCGCGCGCACGTTCGCCGACTACGTCCCCTCGATCGAGTCGCGCGACGTCGTCACCGTGCGGCCCCGCTACGGGCTCGTGATCGACGGCGCCGAGCGGGACGCCCGCGAGGGCCGGGTCTTCGCCACCACGGAGCCCGCCACCGGAGCGCACCTGGCCGATGTCGCCGAGGCCGGCGCCGGGGACGTCGACGACGCCGTGGCGGCGGCGCGGCGCGCCTACGAGGGCGGCTGGCGCGACCTCCCGGGGCGGGCGCGGGCGAAGTACCTCTTCCGGCTGGCGCGCCTGCTCCAGGACCGCTCCCGGGAGTTCGCGGTGCTCGAGTCGATCGACGGCGGCAAGCCGATCCGCGAGTCGCGCGACATCGACGTGCCGCTGGCCGCGGCCCACCTCTTCCACCACGCGGGCTGGGCCGACAAGCTCGAGTACGCCGTGCCGGGGATGGCGGCGCGCCCCCTCGGGGTCGTGGGCCAGATCATCCCCTGGAACTTCCCCCTGCTCATGGCGGCCTGGAAGATCGCGCCCGCGCTCGCGTGCGGCAACACGGTGGTCCTGAAGCCCGCCGAGACGACGCCGCTGACGGCGCTGCTACTGGCCGAGCTGATCGCCGAGGCCGAGCTGCCGCCCGGCGTGGTGAACGTGATCA
>JAEMRL010000435.1 GCA_016463385.1 Thermoleophilia bacterium | reverse complement strand
CGCCCGAGCTTGTACATGGTGAAGATGTACTGATCGGCCATGGAGCCCCTTCGGAAATTGGTGATCGTGGGGCGTCCGGCGTCACCCGCGGAGCCGCCCGTGCAACCGTCGCCGGCGGTCAGTCTGCCAGTCCGAGGGTGACAGGGGCGGTGACCGCCCGCCCAGCGCGGAGTCTCACGCCCGGCGAGGGGCGCCGGCGCGTCAGGGGTACGCCGGCGCGTCCTCCCGGAGGATCCAGGCGACGTGGGCGGCGAGCCCGTCGGCGAGGGTGGTGGTGGGCCGGAAGCCGAGGTCTGCCCGGGCGCGGGCGGTGTCGGCTCCCGTGCTCCTCACATCGCCCGCCTCCGGCGGCGCGTGCTCGATGTCGAGCGACCGCCCCAGCATCTCCCGGATGCGGGCGAGGGCTTCGTTGACGCTGGCCTGGGAGCCGCCACCGATGTTGTAGACGCGCCCCTCCACGCCCTCGGCGACCGCGGCCGACAGCACCGCGTCGACGACATCGCCGACGAAGGTGAAGTCCCGGCGTTGCTCGCCGTCGCCGAAGACCCGGATCGGCTCTCCGGCCGCAGCGGCGCGGATGAAGCGGCCGAACGCCATGTCGGGCCGCTGCCGCGGCCCGTACACCGAGAACAGGCGCAGGGAGACCGCCCGGACCCCCTGGTGGGCGTGGTACAGGCTGCAGAGGTGCTCCGCGTCGAGCTTGGTGACGCCGTACGGTGAGAGCGGTCGCGGCAGGGCGTCCTCACGGGTCGGGAACGTCTCGGCCTGCCCGTAGACCGAGGATGAGGACGCGTAGACCAGCCGCGCATCGCTGTGGGACGCGACCGCGCGCAGCAGCTGGTGCGTGGCCATCACGTTGTTGCGGAGGTAGGCGTCGAAGCGATCGCCCCAGCTCTGGCGCACCCCGGGCTCGGCGGCGAGGTGGACGACCAGCCCGCATCCTGCGACCAGGTCGGCGAGATCGCCGCGCGCGAGGTCGACGGGGACGAACTCGAAGGCCGAGAAGTCGCGCGCCTGGTCGAGGTTCGCGAGTTTCTCGCGCCGGGCGTAGTTGTCGTTGAAGCAGTCCACGCCGACCACGTCGTGGCCGGCTCCGAGGAGCGCCTCGGTGACGTGCGAGCCGATGAACCCGGCGCAGCCGGTGACGAGTGCGCGCATGCGCTGCACTCCAGCACCCGCCCCGCGCCCCGTCCATCGTTTCCTGCAACGCCGCTGTCACCTCGGCGCGCCGTCCCGGCCCCTCAAGTCGGGTCGCGCTATCGTCGAATGCGACACCGAGAAGATTGATGGCGCGGCGGGGCCGCGCATTTCCCCCAGGAGGGGGCGAACATGATCCATGAGATGACGCGGCGGCCAGAGGCCGCCGATTCGGGCTGTGTGGCCCATCTGAGCGAAGGCGGCTGGGGCCACTACCACCGCGCCGAGTGCGCGCTGGCTCCCCACCGTGGCGAGCCGGGCGTGCGCCATGTGGTCCACGGACCCTGGCGCTACCTGTCGGCGCACTGGCAGCCCTGCCCGGTCTGCCGCCCGCCCGCCCTGGAGCTGGTCGAGGCCGCCTAGGCGCCCTGGCTCGCCGGGCCCTCCCGGCGGGCCTCCGCTACGGTGGAGTGCCGGAGCGGAGACGATGGGAGGGGTGGGACGTGGACGTGACCGAGGCGACCTTCGGTGCCGACGTGATCGAGCGCTCGCACGAGGTGCCCGTGGTGGTGGATTTCTGGGCCGCCTGGTGCGGTCCGTGCCGCCAGCTCGCCCCCGTGCTCGAGGATGCGATCGAGCGCCGCGCCGGCGCGGTCATCCTCGCCAAGGTCGACATCGATGCGAACCCCGCGCTCGCCCAGCAGTACCGGGTGATGAGCATCCCCCTCGTCAAGGGCTTCCGCGGCGGCGAGTCGGTCGCCGAATTCCTCGGCCTCCAGCCCCCCGCGGCCATCGAGGCCTTCCTCGACACGCTCGTCCCCTCGGAGACCGAGGTCCTGATCGCCGCCGGCGATGAGGACTCGCTGCGCGCCGCCGTCGCCGCCGAGCCGGCGCACGTGGGCGCTCGGGTGGCCCTCGCGCGGCTTCTGATGGGAGGCGGGCGGTCCGGGGAGATCGTCGCCCTGCTGGAGCCGGTCGCCTTCGACCAGCGGGCCGGCGCGCTGCTGGCCCGTGCCCGGCTGGCCGGGGTCGATCAGCCGGACATCGTCGCCGGCCTGACGGCGCTCGAGCGCGGCGATACCGAGCAGGGGCTCACGCATCTCGTGGACGCCGTCCGCGTCTCGGGCCCCGAGCTGCGCGAGGAGCTCCGCGCGGCACTCCTCGGTGTGTTCGCCGAGCTCGGCGAGCCCCCCCCCCGCGCGACGCGC
>JAEMRL010000434.1 GCA_016463385.1 Thermoleophilia bacterium | reverse complement strand
CGATTCCCGGTTCGTTCGGGGGACAAACCGATTTCGCGGTTTGACGAAACTCCGCCGCGCCCGCGACGACCGCACCCGCCATGCGTCGAGCTCCGCCCGGCCGCGTCACCCCCGGGCCGCGAGCGTTCGTTCGCGACCGAACCCGGTACACGCGGGGAGATCGGGCGAGGACGAGTGGCCGCGTGCCAGCGAGCCGCCGCGGGCCCCGCCGGACGGGAAGGGGTACGGAGGGGTACCTTTTCGGCCATGACCGCGCGCAGCACCTCCGCCCTCTTCGATGTCGCCGGGAAGGTCGCGGTCGTGACCGGCGGGTCGCGCGGCATCGGCCTCATGATCGCCCGGGGCCTCCTCGAGGCGGGCGCGGAGGTCGTGATCTCCTCGCGCAAGGCCGACGCCGTCGAGGGTGCCGTCGCCGAGCTCGCACCGCTCGGGCCGGTCACGGGCATCGCTGCCGACGTCTCGACCGAGGACGGCGTCGCCGCGCTCGCCGCGGCCGTCGCCGCCAAGTACGACCGCGTCGACCTGCTCATCAACAACGCAGGCGCCACGTGGGGCGCGCCGATCGACGACTTCCCCGCCTCGGGCTGGGACAAGGTGCTGGGCACGAACGTGCAGGGCGTCTTTGCCCTCACCAGCGCCCTGCTGCCGCAGCTGCGCGCCGCCGCGAGCCCGAGCGACCCCGCCCGCGTGATCAACATCGGGTCGGTCGACGGCCTGCGCGTCCCGATGATGGAGAACTACTCCTACAGTGCCAGCAAAGCTGCCGTCCACATGCTGACCCGGCACCTCGCCAAGCGCCTGGCGAGCGAGCAGATCACCGTGAACGCGATCGCTCCCGGCCCCTTCGAGAGCAAGATGACGGCGTTTATGCTCGCCAGCCCCGAGGGCCGCGAGGCTGTCGCCTCGACCGTGCCCCTGGCGCGCATCGGCGACGACGCCGACATCGTCGGCACCGTCCTCTTCCTCTCCAGCCGCGCCGGCGCCTACCTCACCGGCGCGATCATTCCCCTTGACGGCGGGATCGTCGGCCTGGCGTAGGCGCACCGGAGCGCCCGGTCGAGACGGACTGAACCGTCGGTCCACTCCGCCCCCACCACACGCCCCGATGCGCTTAGATTCCGTGGGTGTCCCAACCCACCGCGGATCTCCAGGCGATGCTCACGGCGGTCGGCCCGCGGATCGGGGAGCTCGTCGACCGCGCCGTCGCCCGCGCGAAGGAGGCGCTCTCGGCGTACGAGGAGATCACCGAGGACGAGCTGCGCAGCGGCATCCTCGCGGACCTGGAGCGCGCGATCGCCGCCCTCGTGGATGGGCGCCCCCTCAGCCAGGAGGATCGCGCCGGGATGGGCCAGATCGGCGACGCCCGCGCGCGCCAGGGCATCCCGCTGGAGCAGATGCTCCAGGTGTACCGCTTCACGATCGACGAGATCTTCAACGAGCTCTGGCGCTCCACCGAGGACGGCACCCTCGACCACGCCCAGGCCGTGGCGCTCACCCGTCAGATGTGGCAGTACGCCGATCCAATGATGGACGTCGCCGTCCAGGCGTACCGCGCCCGCGAACTCCAGCAGGCGATCGCCGACAGCCAGGGCCGCACCGCACTCGTGCACAGCCTGCTGCTGTCGCCGGGCGGGACCGCGGCGGTCGACTCGGTCCTCGGCGCGCACCTCGATCCGAACGGCTCGTACGTGGCGATCCGCGCGCGCTGCACCAGCGGCGACGTGCGCCAGCTCCTGCTCGAACTCCAGACGCCCGGCGTGCTTGAGGGCGCGGCGGTCGCCCCGCATGAGGGCGACGTGATCGGTTACGCGCTCCGCCGTCCGTCGTTCACCCCGCCCGAGGGCATCATGATCGGCGTCGGCCCGGCCGGCCACCTCAGCGCCCTCCCCCACTCCCTTGCCGTGGCCACGCGGGTGGTGGAGACCGCCGCCGCGTTCGCGCTGGGCGGGGTGCGGTCGCTCGATCAGGTGGCGCTCGAGGCGGTCAGCCGTTCTGAGGATGTGCTCGGCGACCATCTCGTGGCGCGGTACATCGCGCCGTGCGAGCCGGCCACCGCGGTCGGCCGCGAGCTCCTCGGGACGATCCGCGCGGTCCTCGCCAGCGACCTGTCCGTCGAGCAGGCCGGGGCCGCTCTCTTCGTGCACGCCAACACGGTCCGCAACCGCGTCCGTCGCTACGAGCAGCTCACGGGCACGTCGCTGAGGAGCGTCGATGACCTCGTGCACATCCGGCTCGCGCTGCTGCGCGCCGAGCTCGGGTGGCGGGGTGGTTCGGTGCCCACGCCCCCTGGCTAGAACACCGAACCCTCCCCGTCACTCTCGGCCGGAGCGCCTGCCGCCATTTCCGCGAC
>JAEMRL010000433.1 GCA_016463385.1 Thermoleophilia bacterium | reverse complement strand
GCCGGCCAGGGGGCCGCGGGCGTGGTGGAGGGTCGGTCGGAGAGGCCGATCGGCTCGAGGTAGAGCGATGAGCGGCGCATCAGGGCTCCCCAGCGCGGCTCCCTCAGGAGCCGGCGGCCGCGGGCCCGTTCCGCGCGTGTGACGCGCACGGCGCCCATCAGGGCGGTGAGACCGGCCCCGATCAGGGCTCCGGCCCCCAGGGCTGCGGCGTTGTCCACCCAGCGGTCCGCCACGGGTGCCGCAACGACGGCCAGGGCGCAGAGCGGGATCGCCTGCAGCACCAGCACGCGGGTGACGGTGGCCGTGGTGGCCTCGGGCTGCCAGCGGGCGCGGGCCGGCATGGCGAGCCGGATCGCGACCCGCACCACGCGGGCGCCCCAGAGACCCCAGAGCGCGACCACCGACACCAGCAGCCCGATCCCGAGGGCACGCGCCTCGCGGACGTCGGCGGCGCTGAGGATCTCCGCCGAGCGCAGGACGCCGACCGCCAGGGTCGCTGACGCAGCGACGCGGAGCTCCAGTGCGGCGTGTGCGAGACGGGCGGCCATGCCCCGGGGATCGGCAGCCGGGACGGGCGGCCGCATACCGCACGATGAGTGGCGGCGATCGCTAGGGGGTCGGCGCCTCCACGGCGGGAACCGGCGCGGCGGGAGCGGCCTGCACGCTCTCGGTCGGCGCCGGCGACCACCCCCCACCGGTCGAGCTGGAGGTGGAGCTCGAGCTGGAGACCCCGAACACCGACAGCAACATCCACAGCACAGCGATGACGAGGCTCACACGCATCCTCCGTTCGACGCGTCGAGCCTACGCCGATCGGGCGGCGGTCGGGCCAGGGGGACCGGGGTCCGCCGGCGAGAGGCGGCGGGCCAGCGAGACCGCGAACCAGCCGCGGTCGTCCTCGTGCCACTCCTCCAGCCGGAGACCCGCATCGGCGTACATCGCGTCCACCGCGGTGCGCGTGAACTTGCAGGAGATCTCGGTGCGCATCTCCTCCCCCTCGGCGAAGGCGACGTCCAGGTCGAGGGCCTCGATGCGCACCACCTGGTCGGCCAGGGAGCGCAGGCGCATCTCGATCCAGGGCGGGCCCGGGTCGTAGAGGGCGACGTGCGCGAAGGCGTCGAGGTCGAAGTCGGCGTCGAGCTCCCGGTTGAGGACGCGCAGGACGTTGAGGTTGAACTCCGCGGTGACGCCCTCGGCATCGTCGTAGGCCGGCTGGATCCGGCCGGGGTCGCCGGCGAGGTCGGTGCCCACCAGCAGGAGGTCGCCCGGCTCCATCAGCTCGGCGACCGACTCGAGGAACGGCGTCCGCGCGGCCGGGTCGAGGTTGCCGATCGTCCCCCCGAGGAACGCGATCAGGCGCCTCCCGCTGTGCGCGCGGGCGGGCACGCCGGGCAGGTGGCGGTCGAAGTCGCCGGCGACGCCGTGGACGTCGAGGCCGGGGTACGCCTCGGCGAGCCGCCCGGCCGCCGCGAGGATCGCCTCCGGGCAGACGTCGAAGGGCACGTACCGGCCGAGGCTCCGCGCGTCGCGCATGGCGTCCAGCAGGGCCCGTGTCTTGCGCGAGGCCCCCGAGCCGAGCTCGACCAGCTCGCTGACGCCGTGCCGGGCGACGAGGCCGTCGGCGATCCGGGTGAGGATCGAGAGCTCGGCGCGGCTCTGGTAGTACTCGGGCAGCCTGGTGATGCGCTCGAACAGGTCCGAGCCGCGCTCGTCGTAGAAGTGCTTGGGAGGCAGCGACTTCGGCGTCGCCGCCAGGCCCACCCGGGCGTCCTCGGCCAGGCCCTGCTCGCCCGCCCCGATCGGGTGCACGTCCAGCCGGTACGGCCGCGGGGCGACCAGACGGGTCGTCATGCCGCGTCCCTCGCCAGCCGCAGGCCGCTGAAGATCTGGCGGCGCTCGGGCAGGTCCCAGTTGCGGAAGCTCGCCCGCGCGGCGATCGGCTGGGTCGCCCAGGAGCCGCCGCGCAGCACCCGGTACCCCGATCCGAAGAAGACCTCCGCGTACTCGGGGTACGGGAAGGCGCGGAAGCCGGGGTAGCCGGCGAAGGTGCTGGAGGTCCACTCCCAGGCGTCGCCGAGCATCTGACGGCAGCCACCCGGGGAGGCCGGGTCGGCGCCGGCCGGCGCGGTGCCGAACGCCAGCTGGTCGAGGTTGGCGACCGCGGAGTCGGCGACGGCCCCACGGGCGGCCCGCTCCCATTCGGCCTCGCTCGGCAGCCGGGCGCCCGCCCAGCGGGCGTGGGCGTCGGCCTCGTGCGCGCTGACGTGGCAAAGGACGCGGTCCGGGTCGACGGGCGCGACGCGGTCGAACTCGCGGGCGAGCCAGCCGCCCTCGCCGTCGCGCTCCCAGTGGAG
>JAEMRL010000432.1 GCA_016463385.1 Thermoleophilia bacterium | reverse complement strand
GTCGGGGCCGGGATCGGCGACGGGCGCCTCGGGGCCCGATGCGAGCGCCGCCGTCGGGGCGCCGGCGACCGCGAGAGCGGTCATAGCGGCGACCAGCGCAGCCGGGCGGCGGCGGGTGGATCGCGGATTCCGGTTCGAGGGGGGCGCCATGGCGCCCCCTGTATCGGCAGCGGGTGCCGATTCCTTTAGCCCCTTGCCGAAATCTTCTCGCAAGCAGCTAACGTGCGCTCGAAACCCCGTCAGGGAGGGCGATGTCCACCACCTCCGGCGCGTCCGGGACTGTACTCCAGAACGCACGCTCGCGTCGAGCCTGGTACCAACTCGAGGACCGGCACGCCGCCATGGCACGTGGCCGGGTGGCCGCGCTGGCGGTGCTGGCCGTCGTCGCGGCGCTCGCCCCTCTCGACATGTCCGGGTCCGAACGCGCCCGGGCCGTGGCGGTGTGCGCGGGCGCCGTCGCGCTGCAGATCCTCCTCGCCTGGATCCCCATCCGCTGGCCGAAGCGGCTGCTCGCGGCGGTCGACGTGGCCCTGGTCGTGGACGCGCTGGTCATCGGACTGCTGGCGCTCCTGTCCGGCGGGGCGGACAGCCTGGCGCTCTGGCTGCTGCCCGTCTTCTGCCTCGCCATCACGCTCGTCCTGACGATCTGGCCCGGAGTCAAGGCACTGATCCTCTCCGCGCTCGTGCTCGGCTGGGTCGTGTGGGTGGAGGAACCCGCGGTGTCCCTCTCCGAATCCGCGGGGCCGCTGGTGCTCGCGGTCGCCATCGTGGTGATCGCGGGCACGGCCGGACCCGTCAACGAGCGCGAGCTCGAGGAGAGCAAGAAGCGGATGCAGGCGCTGCACACCGCCTCGGTCTCGTTCACGGGCGCCGAGGACGACGAGGCCTTGACCGCCATCGCCGAGGACACGGCGCGCGCGCTGCTGCCCGGATGGCAGGTGGACGTGCGGCGCGGCGGCGAGGAGAGCACCACCGAACGTCAGTGGCGCGCCGACGGGCGCGCCTTCGTCGAGCTCCCCGTCCTCGGCCGCCGGAACGAGGATGGCAGCGAGCAGGCACTCGGGGCGATCACCGCGTCCCGCCCCCTGGTGCGCCTCGGGCCCACGGTGGTGAGGCGCGACGCGGTCCTCGAGCTGCGGATGCTGGCCGGGGCGCTCTCGGCCGCCCTCGTTCAACGCGACCTGCTGCGCCGCCTGGAGCACCTGTCGATGTCCGATCCGCTCACCGGCCTCGGCAACCGGCGCGCCTTCGACGAGGCCCTCGAGGTCGAGATGGCCCGCGCGCGGCGCGCGGGCGGCTCGATGGGCGTCGTCATCCTCGACGTCGACCACTTCAAGCAGGTCAACGACCGCCACGGGCACCAGGCCGGCGACGACGCCCTCGTGACGGTCGCCCGGGTGCTCGCCCAGGAGGCCCGCGCCGAGGACCGCGCCTGCCGGATCGGCGGCGAGGAGTTCGCCCTCGTGCTGCCGGGCGCCGACGACACCGCGGCGGCGGCGGTGGCCGAGCGCGTGCGCCGGGCCGTCGAGGACGCGGCCGCGGAGCCGGCGGGCGTCACCGTGAGCCTGGGCGTCGCCGCCTCCCGGGGCGACGATCCCCGCGGGCTCCTGGAGAGCGCCGACGCGCGCCTCTACGTCGCCAAGGAAGCGGGGCGCAACCGGGTCGTGGCCTCCTAGCCTTCTAGGTCGCCCGCCCCCGGTCGATCACCGCCAGCACGCGGCCGGCCTCGCGGATCACGCGCACGGGGGCGTCGAAGCAGCGCGAGAGCGGGCCGTCGGCGAGCACCCGGTCCGCGGGCCCCGCGGCGACGACGCGTCCCGCCCGCAGCAGCAGCGCGTGGGTCACCGAGGCGGCGAGCTCTTCGAGATGGTGGCTCACCTGCACCGTCGCGAGCCCCGGGTCGTCCGCCGCCAGCGCGTCGAGGCGGCCGAGGAACATCTCGCGCCCCGGCAGGTCGAGCCCGGCGGTCGGCTCGTCGAGCAGCAGCAGCCGGGGCCGGGCCATCAGCGCCCGGGCCAGCAGGACGCGCTGCTGCTCGCCGCGCGAGAGGGTGCCGAAGCGGCGGTGGTGGAGGGTCCCGCATCCCATGCGGTCGAGGAGATCGGGGGCCCGCGCGCGGTCGGCGGCGGAGAGACGCTCCGGCCGCGGCACGATCGTCGCCGTCGCGCCGGTGAGGGCCACCTCGAGCGCCGTCGCCCGCGGGCGGAAGGCGGTCGCGACGGTCGCATCGACGTGGCCGATCGCCCGCCGGAGCTCGCGGAGATCGACTCCGCCGAGCGCGGCGCCGAGGATGCGGGCCGAGCCCTCGCTCGGGTGGGCCACGCCCCCGGCGATGCCCATCAACGTGGTCTTGCCGGCTCCG
>JAEMRL010000074.1 GCA_016463385.1 Thermoleophilia bacterium | reverse complement strand
TCGGAGATCAGGCGCCGCACCAGGATGCGGCGCATCGGCTCGGGTTCCCGCGCGAGCCCGGCCACGGAGAGGCCGCCGTCGCGGTGGACGTGGGCCCAGGCCGCGTCCTCCAGGGGCTCGAGCAGCGCGGCCTCGTCGCGCAGGCGCTCGGCGAACGCCGCCACGTGGCGGGCGGCGGACGGGTGAACGGCGCCGAGCGCCGGCAGCAGACCGGAGCGCACGCGGGAGCGCGCGAAGCGCGGGTCGGCGTTGGAGGGGTCGGTCGTGACGGACAGGCCGCGGTCGGCGCACCAGGCGCGCGTCTCGTCGGCGTCGAGGGGCAGCAGCGGGCGGATGTGCCGGCCGCGGCGGGGCGCGATGCCGAGCGCGCCGGTGCGGCCGGTGCCCCGCGCGAGCCGGAAGAGCACGGTCTCGGCGGAGTCGGAGCCGGTGTGCCCGGTGGCGATGCGCGCGTACCCCTCGGCGGCGGCGCACTCCTCGGCGGCGGCGATCCGGAGGTCGCGCGCCCGTTCCTGGACGCCCGCGCCGGGCCGCATCCCGAGCCGCGCGACGTGCGCCGTGAGGCCGAGCGCGCCGGCCGCCGATACCACCGCCTCGCACTCGGCGGCCGACTCCGGCCGCAGCCCGTGGTCGACCGTGAGCACGCCGACCGGGCCGTCGTGGAGGGCGGCCAGCAGGTGCATCAGGCAGGTCGAGTCCGCGCCGCCCGACACCATGGCCAGCACCGGCGCGCCCGGGGGCAGCAGGGAGTGGCGACGGCAGTGTTCCGCGACGCGGGCCTCGGGGGTGCTCGTCACGGGGTGATTATGGTCCACGCGCGTGCCGGACGTCGCGCGGAAGGGATCAGAGTCCGAGCTGCTCCGCATAGGAGTCGAGTTGCTCCCGGGTGATCTCGCCGAAGAACGTGTCGGCCACCCGTCCCTCGGCGTCGACGATCACCGTGACCGGCAGGCCCGTGACGGAGAACTCGCGCGCCACGGCGCCGTCGCGGTCGATGCCGAGATCGAACGGGATGCCCACCTCGCGGGCGAAGCGGCGACTGTCGGCGGGCACGTCGTTGACGGCCACGCCGACCACGTCGATCCCGGGCGTCTGCTTCGCGAACGCGACCAGCGCGGGCATCTCACGCGTGCAGGGCTCGCACCACGACGCCCAGAAGTTCAGCACCACGGGCCGGCCGAGGTGCGAGGCCAGCGTGATCCGCTCGCCACCGTCGAGGGCCGGGAGGGAGACGGCGGGAGCCGGCGTGCGTCCGCCCTGGTCGAGGGGCTCGGGATCGTCCCCGCCGAGGCCGGCCTCGCTGCAGCCGGCCCCCACGAGGGCCGTCATGAGGAGGACGAGGAGGACGGCGACATGCAGGCGGCGCATCGGCTCCGAGGCTAGCAGGGGGTCCGCCCCCGGCCCCGGTGCATCCGTCCGGCCGCCGATAGCCTTGCCCCGATGCGGATCCTCTCCCGAATCGACCGGCGTCTCGGCGCCCGGGTGCGCGGAGCCGTGGAGGGGGTGCCCGGCGGCGCGCGGGCGGCCTCGGCCGTGGCCTCGGGGATGAGCCCGGGGTTCCGCGTCGCGGTGGGGCTCCTGGTCGCGGGCCGCGACCGGCGCGGGACGGGGCTGCGCGCGCTCGCGGCGGGCGTCGCGGCCGCGATGACCGCGCGGCTCCTCCGCGACCGCCTGGGGCGGCGCCGGCCGGGAGCCCGGCAGGAGGGCGGTTTCCCCAGCCGCCACGCCGCCGCGGCGACCGCGATCGCCGCGACGGTGTGGCGGCGTGAGCCGTCCATCGGCAGAGGGCTCGCCGTCGCGGCGGCGGCCGGGGGCCTCGCGCGGGTCGCCACCGCCGAGCACGAGCCCGCGGACATCGTCGCGGGCGCGATCCTCGGTCTCGGCGCCGCCGGGGCGGTGGCGTGGGCCTCGGACCGGTGCCGCAGCACCCCGATCAGGGCTGACTCACCCTCGACCTGAGGGTCAGATAAAACTCGCTCGTAGCGAGCGGATCAGCTCAGGATGCGGCGGCCCAGCGGTGCTCGGGGGCGAAGAGGCTGACCCGGTCGCGACCGGCCGACTTGGAGTGGTAGAGGGCCTTGTCGGCCTGATCCAGCATCCGCTCGCCGAGGTCGCCGGTGCCGTTCTGGAAGTCGGACACGCCCGCGGAGATCGTCGTGCCGACCGACTCGCCGCCGGCGACCAGGATCGAGACCCGGGAGACCGCGGCGCGGATGCGCTCGGCCGCCTCGAGCGCCTCCTCGGCGGGACCGGGGACGATCAGGGCGAACTCCTCGCCGCCGAAGCGGGCGGCGATGTCCGACGAGCGCGAGCTGGCGCGGATGACGTCCCCCACCGCGGCGAGCAGGCGGTTGCCCGCGTCGTGCCCCCAGCGATCGTTGAAGGCCTTGAAGCGGTCGAGGTCGAGAACGACCAGCGAGAGCGACAGGCCGTAGCGCTCCGCCCGGCGGCACTCGCGCGGCAGCGCGTCGGCGAAGAAGGCGTAGTTGTGCACCCCGGTGAGCCGGTCGGTGAACGAGAGGCTCGCGACCCGCTGCGTGTCGCGCATCTGCGCCTGGTGGCCCGCGCCGACCGCGATGCCCGTCAGGACGAAGGCGCCGAGGCCGATCGCCATCGCGGCGGCGTCCACCTCGGGCCTGCCGGAGATCAGCGCGACGGTGAGACCCGCGACCGTGGCGGCGGCGCCCATGCCCCGGTGCCCGCCGAGCGGCAGGGCCAGGGCCAGCGGCAGCGCGTAGAGCGGCCAGGCGGCGGCGAAGCCGAGGAGCACGAGGGCCGTCGGGACGATGATCGCTGCGGCGAGGAGGAGAGCCCGGCGCTGGGCGGCGTCCGCGGCGTCGGCTCCCTCCCGTGCGTGCACGGTTCTCGGGATGTGAGTGGCCTCCGGCGGGTGCAACGGGGGCGACGATAGAGGCGCCCTCGGACGGCACGCGCACCGCCCGCGGACGACGCCTCAGTACACTTCGCCGCCGTGCCCTGGGACTCCTTCACGCCGCACCCCGCGCTGGTCGGCCGATCGCTCCTGACGCTCCGCAACCACCCGCCGGAGGCCGTCACGGCGATCCTCGATCTGGCCGACCGGCTGAAGGCCGGCACGGGCGCCTGGCCGCACCTCCTGGCCGACCGGGTCATCGCCCTGATCTTCGAGCGCCCCTCCACGCGGACCCGCGTCTCCTTCGTCAGCGGCATCGCCCGCCTCGGGGGCACGAGCATGGTCCTCTCCCCCTCCGACATGCAGCTCGGTCGGGGCGAGACCATCGAGGACACCGCGAAGGTGCTGGGCCGCATGGCCGACGCGATCATGCTCCGCACCGGGCCCCACGCCACGCTGCTCGAGCTCGACCGCCACGCGGGCGTGCCGGTGATCAACGGCCTCACCTACGAGCACCACCCCTGCCAGGCACTCGCCGACGTCCAGACCCTGCGCGAGCGCTTCGGCGACCTCCGCGGCCTCGAGGTCGCCTACCTCGGCGACGGCAACAACGTCTGCGTCTCGCTGATGACGGCCGGCGCGCTGATGGGCATGGCCGTCACGGCCGCCTGCCCGGAGGGCTTCGCCCCCGACCCGACGTTCGTCGAATGGGCCGACGGGGTCGCCCGGGCGCACGGAGGTTCGGCGCGGGTGGTGGGCGACCCGCTGGAGGCCGCCGCCGGCGCGCGGGCGCTGTACACCGACACCTGGACCTCGATGGGCGACGAGGGCGGCGAGGATCAGCGGCGCGCGGTCTTCGCTCCCTACCGGATCGACGACGCCCTGCTCGGCCGGGCGGCCGGCGACGCCGTCGTGCTGCACTGCCTGCCGGCCCACCACGGCGAGGAGATCACCTACGAGGTGCTCCACGGCCCGCGCTCGGCGGTGTGGGACCAGGCGGAGAACCGCATGCACGCGCAGGCGGCCCTGCTGGCCCACACGCTCGCCTGATCCGGGCCGAGCCGAGGTCCTGAGGTCCCGGCGGCGTGATCCCGCTGAAGGACGTCAACCCGACCCGCCGGCGCGCGGTGCTGACGATCGCGCTGATCGTCGCGTCCACTCTGGTCTTCGCCTTCCAGAGCACGAAGCCGAGTGACGGCACGGCGGGCAGCCAGGAGGCGTTCATCTGCGAGTACGGCATGGTCGCCGACCACGTCGTCAACGGCGCCGATCCCGACGCGGACGCCTGCCAGTCGATCAACCAGGAGCGCGACCGGTTCACGGGCCTCGTGACGAGCCAGTTCCTCCACGGCGACGTGCTGCACCTCGTGTTCAACATGCTCTTCCTGTGGGTGTTCGGCAACAACGTCGAGGACCGCATGGGACGGCTGCGATTCCTGCCCTTCTTCCTGATCTGCGGCATCGCCGCCGCGCTCGCCCAGGCGATGGTCGACCCCGACAGCGCCATCCCCCTGATCGGCGCGTCCGGCGCGATATCGGGCGTGCTCGGGGCCTATCTCGTGCTGTATCCGCGGGTCAGGATCTGGACCGTGGTGGTCCCGTTCGTCTTTCTGCCCTTCAAACTGCCCGCCTGGATCTGGCTGGCGATCTACTTCGGCCTGCAGTTCGTCTACCTCGGGGGATCCTCGACCTCCGGCGGAGGTGGCGTCGCCTACATGGCCCACATCGGCGGCTTCGCCGCGGGCGCGCTGCTGGCCAAGCCGTTCCTCTGGGGGCGGGCCGAGCCGCGGCAGCCGGGCCCCGCGGTCGGGCACGGGTTTTGAGGTTCCGCCGCCGCCCGTCGGAGCCGCGGCCCGAGCCGATGCGCTGGGTGGAGGTGGCCTTCGCGCGGCACCAGCCGGAGGCGGAGATGCTCGCCGGCCTTCTCGGAGAGCTGGACATCCCGGTGCTGATGCGCCGGACGACGATGGACGTGCCGGACATGCTGGCCGGCGGGCCCCGCGCCCTGCTGGTGCCGGCCGACCGCGAGCTGGAGGCGCGCGCCCTCCTCGATCCGATGGAGCCGATCGGGTGAGCGGGGCACGCCCCGGGGCGGGTGCGCCACAATGGCCGCTGTGAGCGACCGCGCGACATTCGGGGTGGGCCTGTCGCAGGACGCCGACCCGGCGGCCGCGGCCCGGGAGGCCTGTGCGGCCGTGCGCGCCGGCCTGGGCGGCGGAACCCCTCCGACGCTGCTGGTGATGTTCGCCTCGCCGGGGCTCTGCGAGGAGGCCGAGGCGCTCCTCGCGGCGATCCACGAGGAGCTGGCACCCGAGTACCTGATCGGCGCGATGGGCGAGGCGATCGTCGGGGACGGCCGCGAGATCGAGGACGGGCCGGCGCTCGCAGTGTGGGCGGCGCACCTGCCCGGCGCCGAGGTGATGCCCTTCCGGCTGGTCGCCCGCCCCCTCGGCGAGGGCATGGGCGTGCTCGGCTGGCCGGACGTGATCTCCGACGGCGGCGCCGCGGGAGTCGGGCCGGTGATCATGCTCGCCGATCCCTTCTCATTCCCCGCCGACGGGCTCCTCGCCGAGCTCAACGACGAGCCCGGCGCCCCCGCGGTGGTGGGGGGCCTCGCCTCCGGCGGCACCCGCCCCGGCGAGCACCGGCTGTTCGCCGGCACCGACGTGGTGGAGGAGGGCGCCGTCGCGATCGCCCTGCGGGGAGCGCCCATGCGCACCGTGGTCTCGCAGGGCTGCCTGCCGATCGGCCCGGAGATGGTGATCACGGCCGCCGAGGGGTCGACGGTGCTCGAGCTGGCGGGGATGCCGGCGCTGATGAAGCTGCAGGAGGTCGTCGAGGCGCTCGAGCCGGGAGAGCGGGCGCTCGCGCTCGACGGGCTGCTCGCGGGCCTCGTGATCGACGAGAACACGCCCGACTACGCGCGCGGCGACTTCCTCGTGCGCGCCATCCAGGGCGGCGACCGTGACACGGGCGCGCTGATCGTGGGCGAGCGCGTGCGGGTGGGCCAGACCATGCGGTTCCACGTGCGCGACGCGGCCTCGGCCGACGACGACCTGCGCGCCGCGCTGCGCGAGGCGCGCGGAGGGGACGGGCACGGCGCGCCCGGCGGCGCCCTCCTGTTCAGCTGCAACGGACGCGGCACGCGCATGTTCCCGACGGCCGACCACGACGCCACGGCCATCGCCGAGGAGCTCGCCGCCATCCCGGCGGCCGGCCTCTTCTGCAACGGCGAGATCGGCCCGGTCGGAGGCCGCAGCTTCCTTCATGCGTTCACGGCGACGATGGTGCTGTTCGAATCCACGGCCTGAGGGTTGTACTTAACACCTAACTGCGGCAGCTAAATATTGGCTCAAGGGCGTTATGTACAGCGTAAGGATCTATCTATACTCCGCGCTATTCAGTGCTATTGAGCGGAGGACAGATGGACGGCGAGGAGAACGAGGGCCAGCGCGGCAACATCGGCAACGAGATCTTCGAGCAGGTCGAGAAGATCATCCAGGAGGAGGGCCTGAGCCGCACGAACGCGTTCCAGCGCCTCTCCGAGATGACCGGCCGCAGGGCCGGGACCGTCGCCGCCAACTACTACCGCGTCGCCCGCCAGCGGGGCGCCGCCCTGCAGCCCCGCGCTCCGCGCGGATCCAAGACCCGCGCCACCACCAGCCGGGCGAGCGCCGCCGGCGGTGGGGGCAACGCCGACGCGGCGCTGTCGCGGGCGATGGAGTCACTCCAGGAGCTCGCCGGCATCGTGCGCAGCCAGGAGAAGGAACTCGCCACGCTGCGCGCGCAGGTGCAGCAGGTCGAGAAGCTGAAGGGCATGCTCAGCAAGCTCTAGTGCACCGCGGTCGGCATCACGGGGTGTTTCACGCCCCGTGATGCCGACAACGCGTGAGCCACGCCGGCGAGGCCGATCGGTGTGTGTAGCAACTCCGCGATCATGCCCGGGTCGGCCGCGATGATCGCCACCGCCTGTGCGAACGCCTCCGGAGTGTGGTGATACGCACCGCGGAGCGTCAGCTCTGAATAGTGAATCGGCCCGCTCGGGAGCATCACCTCGGCGCCGGCCGGGCATCCGCCGTGGAAGACCACCTCGCCGCCCGGCTGAGCGAGCCGCACGGCCATCCTCCAGGCCGCCGGCCGCCCCACCGCCTCGATGACGAGGCCGGCGCCGGCCTCCCGGCCGAGCGCGGCCACGGCATCGTCGTCGGCGGGCACCGGCAGGGAGCGCTCGGCGCCGTTGCGCAGCGCCATCTCGCGCCGGTCGGCATGCGGGTCGAGCAGCGTCACCCGCGCGCCCGCGCGCGCGGCCAGGCGGGCGATGAACTGCCCCTGGACCCCGCCCCCCGCGAGCGCTCCGCAGCCGCGCACCGTGTGCACGGCGCACGCCAGCGGCTCGGCGGCCGCCCCGAGCTCCGGGGGGAGCCCCGCCGGCAGCGGGTGGACGTTGCGCTCCACGATCGCCGCCGGCACGCGCAGGCGCTCGGCGAAGGCCCCCGTCAGGTAGGTCATGCGCCGGCAGAGGTTGGGCCGCCCGCCGCGACACGCAGGACAGTCGAGACAGGGCGCCGAGTTGGCCACGACGACCGCGTCGCCGGTGCGCACCCGCGCCACACCCTCCCCCACCTGGCGCACGACGCCCGCCACCTCGTGGCCGAGGGGCGCCGGCAGCGGGCCGAGCGCCGGGTGGGCCCCCGCCGACAGCATCTTCGCGTCGGTCGCGCAGGTCAGCGCCGCCGTCACCTCGATGACGATCTCGCCGGGGCCGGCCACCGGGTCGGGCACGTCCTCGAGCCGCAGATCGCCGGCGCCGTGGAGGATCAGCGCTCTCACACCGCGACGCTACACCGCGTCGCCCCGCCCGGCGGTAGCATGCCGCGTCCGCCCGTCACGGAGGCCGCAACGCCCTACCCCGAGCATCTGCGCGACATGGTCGAGGAGTATCTCGAGGGGCTGACCTTCTCCTCCTCCGACCCGCTCGAGTTGCAGGAGATGGCGGGCACCCAGGGGCTCGTCGAGGCGATGCGCCACTCGCTGCTGGCCGGCGGCAAGCGGATCCGCCCGGTGCTGGCGCTGGCCACGGCCGAGAGCCTCGGCCAGCGGGCCGAGGATCTGCTGCCCGCCGCCGCGGCGATCGAGCTGGTGCACACCTACTCGCTGATCCACGACGACCTGCCCGCGATGGACGACGACGACCTGCGGCGGGGGCGGCCCACCTGCCACGTCCTCTTCGGCGAGGACACCGCGATCCTGGCCGGGGACGCCCTCTTCGCCGAGGCCGTCCAGCTCGTCGCCGAGCACCAGCCGGGGAGCGCCGAGACCCGGGTCGGCATCCTCCGGGAGATCAGCCGCGCGACCGGGGTCGCCGGCATGGTGGGCGGCCAGTACCTCGATCTCAAGGACGCCGGCCAGGAGTCGCCCGACGCGCTGCGCCGGGTGCACGCGCTGAAGACCGGGCGCCTGATGTCGTGCGCCGTCCACTGCGCCCTGGTGCTCGCGCAGCCGGAGCCGGAGGTGGACCGCGCGCTGCGGCTGTTCGCCCGTGAGCTGGGGCTGCTCTTCCAGATCGTCGACGACATCCTCGACGTCGAGGGGTCGGAGGAGGACCTCGGCAAGGCGGTGGGCGCCGACGCGCGCCAGGGCAAGATCACCTACGTCAGCGTGCACGGCATCGCCGAGGCCCGGCGCCTCGCCGGCGAGGCCCACGCGCGGGCCCTCGCCTGTCTGGCAACGCTCCCCGGGCCGACCGGCGACCTCGTCGACATCACCGACCTGACCTACCTGCGCCAGCACTGAGGGGAGCCGCGCGGCGTCGCCGCCGCGGCCCGCACGGGTAGGGTCGTGCCCATGGCCCGCGACGAGAACTTCCCCGTCGCCTTCCTCCTGGCCCCCCGCGCGGTGCGCGCCGACATGACCGCGATCTACGGCTTCTGCCGGGAGACCGACGACCTCGGCGACGAGGGTCCCGGCGGCCCGGCGGCCCGCCTGGAGGCGCTCGACGCGTGGGAGGCGGGCCTCCTGTCGGCCGTCGCGGGAGGCGATGCGCCCCGCACGCTCATCGCCACGGCGCAGGTGATCGCCGGGCGCGGACTGTCCCTCGACCCGTTCCTGCGCCTGATCGAGGCGAACCGGATGGACCAGCGCCGCGCGCGCTGGGACACCCATGCCGAGCTGCTCGAGTACTGCCGCCACTCGGCGACCCCGGTGGGCGAGATGGTGCTCGGGGTGCTCGGCTACCGCGACGCCTGGCGCATCGGGCTGAGCGACGCCACCTGCTCGGGCCTGCAGCTGGTGAACTTCTGGCAGGACATCGCGCGCGACCTGCGCGACCGCGACCGGATCTACCTCCCCCGGGAGGCGATGGAGCGCTTCGGCGTCGCCGAGGACGACCTGCGGCGGCCCGTCGCCTCGCCGGCCGTGCGGGCGCTGGTGGCCGAGCAGGTCGGCCTGGCGCGCGACCTGCTGGTCGCGGGGGAGCCGCTGCAC
>JAEMRL010000431.1 GCA_016463385.1 Thermoleophilia bacterium | reverse complement strand
GCGGGGCGGGCACGGCCCTGGTCGGCTCGTACGCCCAGGTCGCGCGGATGCTCGGCGAGTACCGCGAGGCCGGCGTCGACCTGGTGATCGCCTCGGGCTACCCCCACCTGGAGGAGATCGGGCGCATCGGCCTGGAGGTCTGGCCGCGCGTCACCGGCGGGACGCCGGCCGCGGCGAGCGCCCCCCGCCCGGCGCCGCGGGCCTCCAACGTCACCGCGATGGAGCCGCGGCCTCCGGTCCGCGCGGCCGAGCTGGCCGAGCGCTTCGGCACCCCGCTCTACGTCTTCGAGGGCGAGCGCCTGGAGGCCGAGACGCGCGCCTTCCGCGCTGCGGCGGGGCCCGACGTGACGGTCGCCTACTCCCTCAAGTCGAACACCCTCATGGGGCTGGTGGCGCGCCTGCACCGCGCCGGGTGCTGGGCCGAGGTCGCCTCGGGCCACGAGTACCGCCTCGCGCGCCGCGCCGGGGTGCCCGGCGGCGAGATCGTCTTCAACGGCCCGCTCAAGACCTCCGACGACCTGCGCCGCGCCCTCGGCGAGGGCGCCACGGTGATCGCCGACGGCGTCGAGCAGATCCGGGAGATCGCCCGGCTGGCGCCCTTCGCGGCCCCGGACGCCCGGGTCGGCCTGCGCCTCGTGCCACCCGATCGCGCCGGACGCGACCGCTTCGGCGTGCCCGCCCGCATGGCCCCTGCCGCGGCCGCGATGCTCGCGCGCGCCGGGCTCCCGCTCACCGGGCTGCACATCCACCTCGGCGCCTACCAGCTCGGTCCCCTGCCCCCGAGCGGCCCGCCGATCCACGGCGTCACCGTCGAGTACCCCGTGCCGGTCGCCCGTTTCGCGGCGGCCGCCCGGCTGCTGCGCGAGGTCGCCGACCGCGTCGGGGGCATCGAGTGGCTCGACCTCGGCGGCGGATGGCCCGCCGCGTCGGCGCTGTCCGGTCACCTCGACGCCGCCCGCGAGGCCCTCGGCCCCGGGCATCCGCCCCTGATCCTCGAGCCCGGCCGCGCCCTGATCCGCGACGCCGGATGGCTGCTGACGCGCGTCGTCGCCCGGCGGGGGCCGGGCAAGGTCGTCGTGGACGTCGGCATCACCCAGGTGCCGTGCGTCCAGTGGAAGCGCTCGCCGGTGCACGTCGTGGAGCCCCGCGAGGGCGCCGAGCGGCCGACCGACCTCTACGGGCCCCTCTGCCTCCAGCACGACGCCGTCGCCCGCGAGGTGCCGCTGACGCCGCTGGCGGTGGGCGACCTGGTGTGGATCGGCCAGACCGGCGCGTACGCCATGGCCCAGGCCTCGCCCTTCATCCACCTGCGCCCTGGCGCCGTGCTGATCGAGGCCGGGCGGGCGACGCTTCTGCGTGCCCGCGAGACCGACGACGAGGCCCTCGGCGCCCAGGCCGAGCCGCTGCTCGCCGGGCCGGAGGGCCGTGTGGTGTCCGCGTGAACCGCCCCGGGAGGCGCTCGTGATCGGTGTCAGGGTGCGCTCGGGCCGGTGGGCCGACAGCGCCAAGATGATGGCGGCGGCCCGCGCCGCCGAGAGCGCCGGCGGGGTGGAGCGTGCCTTCTGCTTCATGGGCACGCCGGCGAACCGCGAGGAGGCGGGCGGCCTCGGCCTGCGCGACGCCGCCATCGACGCCGCCGGTCCCGACGACCTGGTGATCGCCGTCCTCGGCGACGACCCCGATGGGGGCCTGGCGGCGGCCGAGGAGGTGCTCGACCGCGTCCCCTCCGGCGCCGGGGCGGGCGCGGCGGCGGAGCGGCCCGTGCGCAGCCTGGCCCGCGTGGACGCCGACGTCGCCGTGATCTCGGTGCCCGGCGAGTACGCCGCGCTCGAGGCCCACAAGGCCCTCGGGGCCGGGATGGACGTGCTGCTCTTCAGCGACGGGGTGCCGATCGAGGACGAGGTCGCCCTCAAGCGCCGGGCCCACGACCTCGGGCTGCTGGTGATGGGGCCGGGCGCCGGCACCGCGATCATCGACGGCCTCGCCCTCGGCTTCGCCAACGTCGTCGCCCGCGGTTCGGTGGGCGTCGTGGCCGCCGCCGGCACCGGCGCGCAGGAGGTGACCGTGCTGGTCGACCGCGCCGGGGCGGGCGTGAGCCGCTGCTACGGCACCGGCGGGCGGGACCTCAAGGACGACGTCGGCGCGATCACCGCGCTCGACGCCATCGCACGGCTGGATGCCGATGACGACACCGACGTGATCCTCTGCGTCTCCAAGCCGCCGTCGCCCGAGGTGGCCGAGACGGTGCTGCGCGCGCTGGCGAAGCAGCGCGGTCAGGCGGTCGACGACCTACAGGCCGCACGCGCACTGCTCGCCGACCGCGGGGACTGCACCGGCAAGGTCGGGATCGCCGGCTTCTGCATGGGCGGCGG
>JAEMRL010000430.1 GCA_016463385.1 Thermoleophilia bacterium | reverse complement strand
GGGGACGTGGACCCGGCCCGCGCCGCGCAGGCGGCGGAGGGGGTTCACGGCGCCCCGGGGTTCACGAGGCGCCGGTCATGGGGGTCCACGGCGGACGACGGATGCTTCACCTGAGTGGTGTCGGAGTCGCGGCGGAGGACTTGAGGCGACGGCGCCCCGGGTTAGAGGACCTGCCCCCGCGCGCGTCGCCGGGGGGAGGGAATAGGCTCGGGGGGTCGAGAGGAGCGACGAGATGCTCGAGGCGGCCGAGGCCGGCAACCGGCTGGGCAAGGAGGAGTTCAAGGAGGTCGTCCCCGGCCTGCGCGCCGGGCTGCTCAACGCGCAGTTCGACCTCCGGAAGGCCGATTTCCCGGTGATCGTCTTCGTCGCCGGCGACGACCGCCTCGCGGCCGGGGATCTCGTGAAGCGGCTGCACGAGTGGATGGACGCGCGCTACATCGACACCACCGTCTTCGGGGACCCCCGCCCGGAGGAGGTCGAGCGGCCTCGCCAGTGGAGGATGTGGCGGGCCATGCCGCCGCGCGGCCGGATGGCGATCTGGGCGGGCGGTCTGATGCGCATGATCGAGGCGCGCGTGGCCGGGCAGGTGGACGACGCCGCGCTCGAAGCCTGGACGGTGCACCTCGAGGCCCTCCAGGCCGAGTTGCTCGCCGACGGCGCGCTGGTGGTCAAGCTCTTCCTCCACACGCCGGCCGACGAGCAGCGCGCCCGCCTGGAGACAGCCGGCGTCGGCCGCGGCGGCTGGCGCGTGGACGAGCGCGACTGGGCGATGCTCGAGGCGAACTCCGAGGCGCGGCCGCTGGTCGAGCGCTTCCTGCGCCGCACCTCGGCTCCCGGTGCGCCGTGGACCGTGATCGAGGCGACCGATGAGCGCCACCGCGACGTCACCGCCTCCCGCACGATCCTCGACGCGCTCACGGCCCGGCTGGCCACGCCGCCGCCCGAGAGCCCGAGCGCGCCCGTCGAGATGTTCTCGCCGGGCCCGGAGCAGGCCACGGTGCTCGCCTCCGTCGACCTGTCGGCGCGCCTGAGCAGGGCCGACTACCGCAAGCGGCTGGAGAAGGCGCAGGCGCGGCTGCACGATCTGGCGCTCCGCGCGCGCGAGGCATCCCTGCCGGTGGTGCTGGCGTTCGAGGGCTGGGACGCCGCGGGCAAGGGCGGGGTCATCCGCCGCTGCACCGTCCCGCTCGAGGTGGGCGACTACCGGGTGATCCCCGTCGCCGCGCCCACCACCGAGGAGCTCCGCTTCCACTACCTGTGGCGCTTCTGGCGCGACCTACCCCCGGCGGGGCAGGTCGTGATCTTCGACCGCTCCTGGTACGGCCGGGTGCTCGTCGAGCGGGTCGAGGGCTTCGCGACCGCGCCCGCCTGGCAGCGCGCCTACGACGAGATCAACGACTTCGAGGCGCAGCTCGTGGAGGCCGGCTGCCTGGTGCAGAAGTTCTGGCTGCACATCTCGCCCGACGAGCAGATGACGCGCTTCAAGGCGCGCGAGATCACCCCGTACAAGAAGTACAAGATCACCGACGAGGACTACCGCAACCGCGAGCGCTGGGGCGACTACGAGGCCGCCGTCGATCAGATGGTGCTGCGCACCTCCACCGACATCGCCCCCTGGCACCTGGTCAGCGCGGAGGACAAGCAGAACGCCCGCGTGGAGGTGCTGGAGACGCTGACCGCCGGGCTGAAGGCGGCCCTGAAACACCGGTAGGGCGCCTGAGGGATCTCTATTCGGTGATCCTCAACGCGACGGCGGGCCGGATCCGCGCCGCTCGCGCCGCGGGGATCGCCGTCGCCGCGAGTGAGGCGGCCAGCGCGACGGTGATCATCACCGCCAGCGTGACCCACGGGGCGCTGAACGGGATCCCCCTCTCCCCGAGCGCATCGGACCGATTCGCGAGCAGCCAGCACGTGAGGACCGCCAGGCCGCTACCGATCACCAGTCCGCGGGTGGCGACGAACGCCGCCTCGAGGACGAATGCCCGCCGGACGGTCCGGGCGGGGAGGCCCATCGCGCGCAGCATGCCGATCTGACGGCGGCGCTCGCGGACGGCCCGGATCATCACCACGCCGAGCCCCCCCACCCCGATCACGAGGCCGAGGGCGACGAAACCCTGCGACAGCGCGATGAACGAGCTGCTCGCCGACAGGGCGCGGTCGATGGTCGCTCGCAGCGACTCCGCGTCCGCACCGTGGTCGATGAGGCGGGCGGTCAACGCGGCGGCGACCGCGTCGGGGTCAGCCCCCGGTGTGACCGCGACGAACGAGCGGCTCTCCACCGCATCCCGTCCCAGGTACGTCCGCGCCGCCGCGGAGGAGACCATGACGCCGCTCATGACCCAGTCCGCGTCGACCATGCCCACGACGCGGAC
>JAEMRL010000429.1 GCA_016463385.1 Thermoleophilia bacterium | reverse complement strand
GCCGGCTCGGCCGCGGCCCGCATCACCTCGACGGCGTCCTCCGCGCCGAGAGCGGCGACGAGGCGGTCGGCGATCCAGTCGGGCATCGAGTGCTGCAGGGCGGCCGTGGCCACCCCTCCCCGCTCGAGCTCGGCGAGCCGCGCCGGGGAGTCGGCGGCGATCCGCCTCATCACCGCGTTGACGACGCCCGCGCGGGCCGACGAGCGCGTCTTGGTGCCCCGCAGCGAGCGCGCCTGGCGCACGGCCTGATCGACCGCCGCGTGGTCGGGGACGCCGTCGGAGAAGGCGATCTCGTACGTCCCGAGGCGCAGGATGTCGCGCACGGCGGGCTCGAGGGCGGCCGGGCGGTCGATGGCGCCGTCGATCAGCCAGTCGAGCGTGCGCCGCCGCTGGACGGCGCCGTAGGCCAGGCGGGTGGCGTGGGCCCGGGCCCGCGGGTCGAGCTCCGCCCGCCGCACCTCCGCGGCGAGCGCGCGGTCGGCGTAGGCGCCCTCCTCCACGCGGCGCAGCACGCGCAGCGCGACGCTGCGCTCGCGCGCGATCCCCTCACCGGTCACGGTGGCCTCTGTCATCCCGCATCCCCCCACTCGAGCGAACCCCTCCAGCCGCGCAGGAAGGAGGCGGCGTCCATTCGTCCACGGCCGGGCGGCTGGAGCTCGAGCACCTCGAGCGATCCCTCACCGCACCCGGCCACGAGCCGGCCGTCGCGCGCCGAGAGTCCCGAGGGCGCGCCCTCGGGCAGAGCCCGCGCCGACCAGATCTTGAAGGGCTCGCCGCCGACGCGCGCGACGGCCCCGATGTGCGGCGACAGCGCGCGGACCCGCCGCGCCAGCTCGGGCGCGGGCCGCGTCAGGTCGATCACGCGGTCCTCGGCGGTGATCTTCGGCGCCAGCGAGACGCCCTCGTCGGGCTGGGGGACCGACACGAGCCGCCCTGCCGAGAGGTCGTCGAGCGCGCGCACGAGCATCGGCCCGCCCATGTCCGACAGACGGGCGACCAGCGACCCGGCGTCCTCGTCGTCGGCGATCGGCGTCGCCTCGGCGGAGATCACGGGGCCGGTGTCGAGCCCGGCCTCCATGAACATGATCGTCACCCCGGTCAGCTCCACCCCGTCCATGATCGCCCGCTCGACCGGCGCCGCGCCGCGATAGGCGGGCAGCAGCGAGAAGTGCACGTTGATGCAGGGCCAGCGCCCGAGCACGGCATCGCGGAGGATCTGCCCGAAGGCCACCACAACGAGGGCCTCGGCGCCCCCCGCGGCGATCTCGGCGACCACCTCGGGGTCGTTGATCGTCGCCGGCCGGAGCACCGGGATCCCGAGCTCCTCGGCGGCGGCCCCGACGGGGGTCGGGCTCGGCCGCCGGGTGCGCCCGCGGGCGCGGTCCGGCTGGGTGACGACCACCGAGATCTCGTGCGGCGACGCCGCGAGGGCGCGCAGCGGGGCGACCGCCGCCTCAGGGCTGCCCGCGAAGGCCACGCGCATCGGCGTCAGCCTCCGTCGCGCAGCGCCCGGAGAGCCTCCCGGCGCTGCTCGGGCGCCGTGCGATCGAGGATCAGGATCCCATCGAGGTGGTCCATCTCGTGCTGGATGACGCGGGCGGCGAAGCCCTCGGGGGCGATCTCGAACGACTCGCCGTCGACGTCCTGGGCGGTCACCCGGATCGCGACGGCACGCGGCACCTCGACGCTGATCTCGCCGATCGAGAGGCAGCCCTCGTAGTCGAGCTCCTCCTCCTCGGACCGCCAGGTGATCTCGGGGTTGCACAGCACCACCGGCGGGGCGTCCTCGCCGGTCAGCACCACGGCCAGCCGCCGGAGCGATCCGAGCTGGGGAGCCGCGAGGCCGACGCCGCGCGCCTCGTTCATGATCGCCACCATCCGCCGGGCCTCGTCCTTCAGCACCTCGTCGAACGTGGTGATGGTGAGCGCGGGGGCACGCAGCACGGGGTCGCCGATCTGGCGGATCTCGGCCAGGGCGGCGAGCCGCCGGCGCTCGAGAACGGGATCGTCGAGGGCGCGCGAGGACATCCCCGGACTCTAGCAGCGCCCCGGAGCGGCCCCGGGCGCCGAGGATCAGGCCGCCGGCACCATCGCGTCGCCGCGGGCACGCGCGAGCCGGGCGAGGTAGCGCACCGGATCGTCGAAGCGCCCCTGCGCCGCGAGCGCGCGGGTGCCCGTCGCGTCGCTCAGCACCGCCATCGCCCAGCGCGGCGCCTGGCCGGTCAGGTCCACCACGAGCGGCGGCACGGAAAGGGTGCCGATCATGCGGCCGCCGACGACCACGGGGACCACGCCGTAGTCGGAGGCGCTCAGCGCGGCCCGGGCCGGGGCGAGCGCCGACCAACCGCCGCGGAGCGCGGTGACGCGCACGT
>JAEMRL010000073.1 GCA_016463385.1 Thermoleophilia bacterium | reverse complement strand
CGCCTTCGCGGGCGCCTCCGCCGGACGGCGGGGCTCGTCGTCGAGGATCGCGCCCTTGAACTCGCGGATGCCGCGCCCGATCGACTTGCCCATCTCGGGCAGCCGCTTCGGGCCGAAGACGAGCAGTGCGATGACCAGCACGATGAGGATCTGCACGGGGGAGATGTCGAGCATGGGGCCTCTGCCGTCGATGTCGCTGCCGTGGAACAGGTTAGCCCGCCGCCGGGAACGGGGCCAGGACGGCGGTGGACGGGGCCGGGCTTGCTAGCGTTGGCGCCGATGGCCGACCCCAACGCCGATGCCGTGGTGCGCCAGATGCGCGACGCGATCATCGACACCGACCTCAAGCTGGTGCAGGCCATCAACAGCCGCCTGGCCATGGTGGCCCGTCTGCGGGCGTACAAGCGCGCGCAGGGCATGGAGTTCGTGGACCAGGCGCGCGAGGACTGGATGCACTCCTACCTCCAGGCCGCCAACCAGGGGCCGCTGACCAGCGAGGGCCTGCGTGAGATCTACGGCCACCTGCTGGATCTCACCAAGCGCGAGACCCGCGAGGACCCGCCCGCCTGACCCCTCGGGGCCAGGGCGCTAGCTGTCGGCCAGGAAGTCCTCTGGGCTGACCTGGTCGAGGAACTCCTTGAACTTCTCGACGACCTCGTCGGTGTCCTCGACCTCGTGCTCGAACTCGATGCCGCTCTCCTCGATCACCTTGTCGGCGGCGAAGATCGGCGCGTTGCTGCGCACCGCGAGGGCGAGCGCGTCGCTGGGGCGGGAGTCGATCTCGATCTCCGAGGTGGCGGCCCGGAGGGTGATCAGGGCGTAGAAGGTGTTCTCTCGCAGCTCGGTGACGGTGATCTTCGCGATCTCGGCGCTCAGCTCGGAGACGACGTCGGTGAGGAGGTCGTGCGTCATCGGGCGCGGCGTCTCGGCGCCCTGGAGCTTCATCAGGATGGCGGCCGCCTCGGCGTGGCCGATCCAGATGGGCAGGAACTTGTTGCCCGAGATCGTCTTGAGCAGGACGATCGGCTGCTTTCCGACCATGTCGAAGCTGACGCCGTAGATGACCATCTCCTGCACGATGCCCCGCCTTTCGTCGGGCCCCGCGGGGCCAGGCAACGCACTCTGAGTATAGGCGCAGGCCCTCGGCGCGCCCCCGCCGGCGGTGCGCGGGCGGACCCCGCGAGGCGGCCCTCGTGGTCATGACCCGGCCAGGTTGATACCCTGCCGCGACCCGCACGGGCCGGGGCGATTAGCTCAGGTGGTTAGAGCGCATCTCTGATAAGGATGAGGTCCCTGGTTCGAGTCCAGGATCGCCCACTACGCCGTGAGCCACAGAGGCGCCACGGTGTGAGACCACCGGGAGTCTCGTGAGTACAGGGCTCTCCACGCGTCCGTCAGATGACACGAAGAGGATCAGCTGCCTCCTCGCGGACGATCACGCGATCGTGCGCGAGGGACTGCGCCGCGTCCTCTCGCCCCTGGACGACATGCTCGTTGTCGGTGAGGCGTCCTCCGGCGAGGCGGCGCTGGAGCTGGTGGCCCGCCGGCGTCCCGAGGTCGTGCTGATGGACGCGCGGATGCCGGGCATCGGCGGGGTGGCCGCAGCGCAGCGGATCGCCGCCGAGCACCCCGAGGTGCGCGTGGTGATGTTCACGGCCCACGCCGAGCAGGACCTTCTCTGGGAGGCGCTGAACGCGGGCGCCCAGGGCTTCGTGCTCAAGGACTCCGAGAGCGCGGCCCTGGTGGGGGCGATCCGTCAGGTCGTCACCGGCGACCCCTACGTCGATCCCCGGCTCGCACCCGACTTCCTGCGGCAGCTGGCGCGCCCCCGGCCCGGCGGCATCCTGAGCGCGCGTGAGCGCGAGATCCTCCAGATGCTGGCCGACGGCCACTCGAATCGCGAGGTCTCCGAGCGGCTGGTCGTCTCCGTCGAGACGGTCAAGACCCACGTGAAGCACATCCTGGCCAAGCTGGAGGCCGAGCATCGCACCCAGGCGGTCGCGATCGGCATCCGCCAGGCCCTGATCCGCTAGGTCCGGGGCTCCGTGCCCGGTGGCGCCCTCCAAGGGCCCGCAGTGGTCCTCCGCGCCCTCGCGCACGTCGCCGACGGCACGGGCATCGCCTCGGTGCTCGAGGCGGCGCTCGACGATCTGGTGGCCACCCTCGGCATCCCTGCCGCGGCGTTCTACGTCGAGGAGGCGTCCGCCGGTGGGCTCGTCGCCCGCTGCCGGCGGCCGGAGGGAGCCGGCGCCGACCCCGCCGACGCCCTGGTGCCCGCACGCATCGCGGGGCAGGCCGTGGGTGCCATCGGCGTCGCGCTCGG
Organism: Thermoleophilia bacterium; assembly: GCA_016463385.1. GTDB lineage: Bacteria > Actinomycetota > Thermoleophilia > Miltoncostaeales > Miltoncostaeaceae > Miltoncostaea. The sequence continues at coordinate 7,055 of JAEMRL010000073.1, read as the reverse complement.
CGAGGGCGCGCGGCTGTCGGACGACGACCGCCTCGTGGTCGAGGCCGTGGCGGGCGCCCTCGCCCTCGCGGTGCGCAACGACGACCTGATGCGCGGGCTCGGCGACCGCGTGCGCGAGCTCGACCGCCAGGGGCTGCAGCTGAGCGCCCTCACGCGGGTCGCGCGACGGGTGGCGTCCGCCGTCGACGAGGGCGACGCCCGCCGCATCGTCGTCGGCGAGGCGCGCACCCTTCTGCAGGCCGACACCGGGGTTCTGCTGGTCCACGACGGGGCCGGGGGCCTCCGCGCGGTGGCGCACGAGGGCCCGGAGGCCGGTTGGCCGCGTCCCGACGACCTCGCGCGGATCCTCGCCGAGGGCCCGCGGCGGGGCGTGCGGGAGATCGTGGTGGGAGTGCCCAACGGCGGCTCCTCGGACGAGGGCTCGGTCGCCTACATCGCCGTGCGCCGCGAGCGGGGTGCGCCGTTCGGCGACGCCGACGTCGAGCGCCTGGAGGGCCTCGCCGACCACGCGTCGGTGGCGCTCGCCAACGGGCGCCTTCTGTCGGGCCTGCGACGCGAGGAGGCCCAGCGGCGCTCGCTGGCGGCCTCGATCGTATTGGCGCAGGAGAGCGAGCGGCGGCGCGTGGCGGAGGACATCCACGACGGACCGGTGCAGGAGCTCGTCGGCGTCGGCCTCATGCTCGACGCGCTCGCGACGGAGCTGCGGGACGGCTCGTCCGCGGTCGTCGCCGACGTCAACCGGGCCGCGGCGGCCGCCCGCGAGGCGGTGCGCGCGCTGCGACGGGCGATCTCCGACCTCCACCCGATGTCGCTCGAGGAGCTGGGCTTCACCGCGGCGGTGCGATCGGTGGTCGAGCGCATCGAATGGCGGGGCGCCCGCGTCGACCTCGACCTCGCGGCGGCCGATCGCCTCTCGGAGACGCACCGCACCCTCGCGTTCCGGATCGTCCAGGAGGCGGTCGCGAACATCGTCCGGCACGCCGACCCGCGGGTCGTGGCCATCACGGCTACCGAGCGCGACGGCCAGGTGTCGCTCGTGGTGCGCGACGACGGGCGCGGCTTCGACACGGTCGCCGGGCGTCCGGGCGTCGCGGAGGGGCACCTCGGCCTCGCGGCGGCCGAGGAGCGCGCGTCCCTGGGGGGCGGGCGACTGGTGGTCGACTCCACCCCGGGGGGCGGGACCACGCTCACGCTGACCCTCCCGGCCGAGCGGGAGGACACCGGTCAGCCGGCGGAGAGCTTCTCCAGCGCCGACGACAGGGCGTCGGCGTCGGCGAACCGGAGCTCGACGACCACCTGACCGCGGCTGCTCGTGCGTACGCGCACGGGAGCGTCGAAAGCGGAGCCGAACGCCTCGAGAGCGCGGTCGCCGAGCGGGGTCGGCTCGCTCGCGCGGCGGGCCGCGGGGCGCGCCTCTCCCGACTCGTGGCGCGCGAGCTCCTCGGTCGCGCGCACCGAGAGCCCCATCTCCACGACGCGCTCCGCCACGCGGGCGCGACGGGCCGGCCCGTCGGCCATCAGGATCGCGCGGCCGTGTCCCTCGGTGATGACGCCGGTGGAGATCAGCTCCTGGACGCCCTCGGGGAGCTCCAGGAGGCGGACCAGGTTCGAGATCGCCGGGCGCGAGCGCCCGAGGCGGCCCGCGAGATCGCCGTGACTCTGGCCGAAGTCCTCGATCAGGCAGGCGCAGGCGAGGGCCACGTCGATCGGGCTGAGGTCCTCGCGGACGATGTTCTCGACCAGGGCCAGCTCGAGGCGCTCACGGGCATCGACCGTGCGGATGACGGCGGGAACCCGCTCCAGGCCGGCGATCCGGGCCGCCCGCCACCGGCGCTCGCCGGCGATCAGCTCATGGCGCCCCTGTGCGTCGGCCGGGGCCACGACCACGGGCTGCAGCACGCCGCTCGCCCGGATCGAGGCGGCCAGGGCCTCGAGGGCCTCCGGCTCGATGACCGCGCGCGGCTGGTCCGGGTTCGGTGCGATGGAGTCGAGAGGCACCTCCACCAGCGAACCGGCGGGCGCCGCGCCTGGTCCGACCGGCTCGGCGTCGCCGAGGAGTGCGCTTAGACCACGTCCCAGGCCGCGCCGGTCACGGGTGGTTGCGTCAGCCACGGGCGGCGACCTCCTTTGCGGCCTCGAAGTAGGCGTCGGCCCCCGCGCAGTGCGGGTCGTAGCGGATGACCGGTTCGCCGTAGGACGGCGCCTCGGCCAGGCGGACGTTGCGCGGCACCACCGTGCGGAAGGCGAGCTGGGGGAAATGGCGGCGGACCTCGCCGATCACGTCCCCGCTGACCCGGGTACGCGCGTCGTGCATGGTCATCAGCATCCCGGTCACCCGGAGGCGCGGGTTGAGGCGTGCCTGGACGGCCGCGACGGTCTCCATCAGCCGCGAGAGGCCCTCGAGGGCGTAGTACTCGCACTGCACCGGCACGATCAGGCGATCGGCGGCGGCGAGGGCGTTGACCGTCAGGAGATCGAGAGACGGGGGGCAGTCCATGAAGATGTAGGGGTACTCCGCGCGCGCCGGCTCCAGGGCCCGCGCCAGGATGCCCTCGCGGCCCTCGCGGCCCGGGAGCTCGACGGCCGCCCCGGCCAGGTCCGACGAGGACGGCAGCAGATCGAGGTTCGGCACGTTCGTGGGCACGACGGCGTCCTGGAGCGGCACCCCGTCGAGCAGCACATCCGCGATGGTGAGCCGATCCCTGCCCGAGATGCCGAGGCCGCCCGAGGCGTTGGCCTGGGGATCGACGTCCACCAGGAGCACCCGGGAGCCAGCCTCGGCGAGGCAGGCGGCGAGGTTGACCGCCGTGGTCGTCTTGCCCACGCCGCCCTTCTGGTTGGCAACGGCGTAGATCATCAGCGCTCGCCTCCGATGGGCTTCTTGGCGGCGCGACCCGCGCGGCGTGGGTACCTGGACGGGGTGGGGGCGACCTTCGCGAACACCTGGAGGCGGCGGCGCGACCCCGGGAAGGCGGCGGAGGCCACCGGCGGGCGGGGCTCGAGGCCCAGCTCGCGTGCCGCGCGCGCACCCGCGGCCTCGGTGGCGGGGTCGGCGTCGTCGCCGCGCCAGGCCACCACCGCGCCGCCGACGCTCACGAAGGGCGCCGCGAGCTCGAGGGCCACGGGAAGGGGCCCGAGGGCCCGCATCGTCGCGAGTGGGAAGGTCTCCCGTTCGGCCTTCGCGAGGTGTTCGGAGCGATCGGCCACGACCCGCACATTAGGGATGTCCGCGGACGCTCTGCGCAGCCAGTCGGCCTTCCGGCGCTCGCTCTCGACGAGTGTGACGGCCAGATCGGGGCGGGCGATGGCGAGGGCGAGGCCCGGGAAGCCCGCACCGCTGCCGATGTCGACCGACGAGGCGGCCCCGGCGACCTCCGGCAGCATCAATCCCGCGAGGCTGTCGGCCAGATGGCGGTCGATGCCCTCCTCCAGACCCTCGATCGTGGTCAGGTTCTGCGGCTCGAGGCCGATGCGGTCGAGCAGCGCCACGAGGGCCGCGGCAGCGCTCGCCGACAGCGGTACCCCCAGGGCCGCGGCGCGGGACACCAGTCGCCCGGCCGGCCCCGCTGTTTCACGTGAAACCGGGTCGGCGCTCATGGGTGTTTCACGTGAAACCGGCGCGGGACCCGGGGCCCGCGCCCGTCGCAACTACTCAGCCGGCTCGACGATGATCCGGCGCCGCGGCTCCTCGCCCTCACTCCGGGTGACCACCTCGGTCCGGTCCTTCAGCGCCATGTGGACGATCCGGCGGTCGTGGGGCGTCATCGCGTCGAGCTCGATCTCCTCGCCGTGCTCGACGGCCTCGCGCGCGGCCTGATCGGCCAGCGCCTCGAGCGCGGCGGCGCGGCGCGCGCGGTACCCGTCGGCGTCGAGGCTCACCCGCCGCCGGGAGCCGCCCTCGGCCCGACTCGCGATCTGTCCGAGGAGGTACTGCAGGGCGTCGATGGTCTCGCCACCGCGGCCGATCAGCGGGCTTAGGCCCTCACCATCGACAGTCGCCTCGATGTCCGTCTCGTCGGGGCCGGGCGACACGACGACGGTCGCCTCGAGGCCCATCCCCGCCACGACCGCGTCGAGGGTCCGCGCAACCGCGGCCGCGCCGGGTCCGTCGGCCGTCACGTCACTCGCTCCCACGATTCACCTCCGGTCAGCGCTTCTTCTTGGAGCGGGAGCCGCTCGCCGGGCGCGAGCCCTTGGCCGTGCCCTTCGGCCGCGGCTGGCGGCGATTGGCCGTGGGCTTCCCGTTGCCGCTCGTGCCGGGCGCGGCCTCCGGTGCGGAGGCCTCCGGTGCGGAGGCCTCCGGTGCGCTCGTGGGCTCGGGCGCGGTCTCCGGCTCCGGCGCCGTGGTCGCCTCACCCGCGGGACTCTCGGTCGCGTCGCCGTTCCGCGAGCGGCCGCGTCGCTTCGGCCGGGCCTCCGCCTCGGGCTCCTCCTCCGTCTCGGCGAGCGCGAGCGCGCCCTCGGTCTTCGGGGGGGTGCGCGAGCCCTTCTTGGCGGTCTGCGCAGCCATCTTCTCGACCTCGGCGGGATCGGCCAGGTGGAGGCCGATCCGGTGGCGCATCACCAGCTGCTGGCCGCAGGTCCAGAGGTTGGTGGTCATCCAGTAGAGCACCAGGCCGGCCGGCACGGTGAACTGGAAGACGAAGATCACCACGACGATCGGGATGAACCGCATGATCCGGCGCTGCGACTCGGGCATGTTGGGCGTCGCCGAGAGCTCGGTGGAGAGGAGCTGCGACAGGCCGTAGATCACCACCAGCACGAGGCTGGCGGCGCTGAAGGTGAAGTCGGCCGCGACGTCCGGGATCAGCCACATGAACGAGAGGTCGCTGCCGGTCGCCGTGTTCGAGAAGTCCTTGAGGACGTAGTAGAGGGCGATGAAGATCGGCAGCTGCGCCACGAGCGGCAGGCACGAGGCGAACGGGTTGATCTGGTTCTCTTTGTAGAACGCCATCAGCTCTTCGTTGAGCTTCTGGCGGTTGCCCTTGTACTTGGCCTGCAGCTCCTTCAGCTGCGGCGCCACCATCTGCATGCTGCGCATCGACGAGTACTGCTTGATGACCAGCGGCAGCAGGGCGGACCGCACGATCAGCGTCAGGACGACGATCGACCACCCGTAGGTGAGGTTCGCGTTCTCGTGGAGGAAGTCGAGGAGCCAGCGGAGCGGGTCCTCGAGGAGCGCGAGCGGGTTCACCGGCGGAACACCGTCTGGTCATGCGCGTAGTCGACGCCCCCGTGGCTCCAGGGGTTGCACCGCAGGAGCCGCCAGCCGGCGAGCACGAACCCCCGCATCACGCCGAACTCGCGGACGGCGTCCACGGCGTAGGCGGAGCAGGTGGGGTGGTACTTGCAGCGTCGCGGGATGAGGGGCGACACGAAGCGCTGGTACGCGCGGATCGGGGCGATCGCGATCGCCTTCACGGCGACTCCTCGCGCGGCCGCGTGACCTTCTCGGCGAGCTCGGCGAGGCGCTGGCCGATGGCCGCCGAGCCCTTCTCCTCGACGTACTCCGCACACCCCGGCCGCGCGATCACGACGACGTCCAGCCCACCGGGCAGCGTCGGCGCGATCTCCGCGAACCGCTCGCGCAGCACGCGCTTGACCCGGTTCCGCTCGACGGCGCCGCCGACCTTCTTCGACACCGACAGGCCCAGACGGGCCGGCGATGGGCCCGGCCGGTCCTCGCGCGGGAACGCGTAGACCACCAGGTGCCTGTTGGCCGCCGATCGCCCGCGCCGGTACACCGCGTCGAAGTCGCCCGACCGCGTGATCCGGGCTCGGCGCCGCGGAGCGGTGCCGGCATCGGTCATGAACTAGGCGGAAAGGCGTGCACGGCCCTTGGCACGACGGCGCTTGAGCACCGCCCGGCCGGCCTTGGTGCTCATCCGCACCCGGAAGCCGTGGGTCTTCTTGCGCTTCCGCTTGTTGGGCTGGTAAGTCCGCTTCACGCGCGCCGCACTCCTCGTCCGCGTCGATGCAACTGCATCCGGAATCCGGGCGGGGGCCCGCCGCGGGGTGGCCGAGCATAGCAAAGGCCGCCTCGCGCGAGAGCCGGGCCGGGGTGCCCCGTACCAGTTCCGGGGAGGGGGCCGCAACCGCCGAAAATGGGCCATCGAGCCGTTTCCACAGATGTGGAGACGTCTGTGGAGAGATCGTGGGAACCCTTTCGCCATCAGCGATCTCGGGTCGAACATCCATGACGTCCGACGGGCCTGTCATACGATTTCGCCGCTCAGTCGTGGGAATGTTCTCCACAGGGGGATCAGGGGGCTTTCGTCGCCGGGGGTCGCGGGGTTAGAGTGCCCGCCCCTCGACCCCCAGAAGATGCCCTCAGCCCTCACCCTCTCCACACCGATCGCCGCCGCACGGGCCCCCCGTCCCGAGCCGTTCCGCGCACGCCTGGCCGTGTACGCCGGGCCCGCGGAGCCGCCTCTCGTCGACGAACTGCACGACGACGACGCGGTCGCGCTCATCGAGGCCATCTGCGACGCGGTCGGCGAGCGCTCCCCGCTCCCGGCCCCGGCCGTGCGGGAGGTCGTGGAGAACCTGGTCCACGCGTCGTTCCGCGACGCGGTCGTCAGCGTCATGGACGCCGGTCACACGGTCCGGGTGAGTGACCACGGCCCCGGGATCGCCGACCCGGCGCGGGCCCTGCTGCCCGGATTCACCGCCGCGGACGCCGAGGCCCGGGCGATCGTGCGGGGCGTGGGCGGCGGACTGCCGCTCGCGCACGAGATGATGGCCGCCTCGGCCGGCCGCCTGGAGATCGCCGACAACATCGGGGGCGGAGCAGCCGTGACCCTCTCGATCCCGGCTCCCGACGGGCCGGCCGCCGAGCCCGTCTGCTCCGAGACCGCGCGCGAGATCCTCGCGCTGCTGCTCGAGATCGCCCACGCCACGCCGGTGCAGCTCGCCGACGAACTCGGGCGCTCGCGCTCTGAGTGCGGCCGGGAGCTCGCCCTCCTCCAGCACCGGGGGCTCGTCGCCCGCGAGCCCTCCGGGCCGCGCCGCCTCACCGAGGCCGGCGCCGCCCTCGTCGCCACCCTCTTCTGAAC